>NZ_JAIVFR010000524.1 GCF_020829685.1 Nostoc sp. CHAB 5715
AAAAAGGCTTAACGTTCGAGCAAAAAGGCTTAATGTTCGAGCAAAAAGGCTTAATGTTCAAACAAAAAGGCTCAACCTTCAAGCAAAAACTCCCTCATCCCCCTCATCCCCAATTATGCAGTGGAAACTTCTCTCCCTAAATTTCCGTCCCGTCTGATTGTAGAATAATCGTCTGTTTATAATTTCTACCAGCATTCGGAATGTTATTTATTTCCAGTCTCCCTTGGCTTGTGAGCCTTTATTTGAAAATTTTCCAGGTAATTAGGGAGTAACATTCATAAATTTTGCTAGATCCTCTCAAAGGAATGGGAATTATCTATTTAGTACATTGATGGCGAAAAACAAAAAACAGTTATTAGTTTTCTAGCTTCTTTGGGAGCCAGAAAACTACCTCTAAAGGTGAAAATTTTCACATGTGGATTTAGACCCAATATGAAACCTGATAACTGATTTAAGCGCGTTTTTATACCAGCTTAAAAAATCAAAAAAGGCATCAGAGGTCAAGTTTAAGTGGTGACGGTGTGATGATTTACCAATGAGTTGAGATATTGACCAGAAATAAACAAGGTACAGAGCAAATAAATTTATTTATGGGATTCAAAATTTTTGACTTTTGACTTTTGACTTTTGACTTCCCCGAAGGGGCTGACGGCTCCCATGAACGTGAATTAGGAGAAAGGACTGTGAAATTACACTGGTTACTACCCAGCACTATTGGAACTATCTTCATGCTATCGTCGTCGGTAATGGCTGCGAGACTTGAATCTTGGCGCTTTGATGCCAATCAAAACAGGCTGGAAATTAATACTGTGGGAGCAGTTCAACCCCAGGCACAACTAATTTTCAACCCGACTCGGCTGGTAATTGATTTGCCAGGAACTACATTTGGGCGTCCGCAGCTAACCCAACAGGTGGGCGGTGGAATTCGGTCGATCCGGGTTGGGCAGTTTGATACAGAAACAACCCGGATAGTTGTCGAACTGAATCCTGGCTATACTTTAGACCCCAAACGAGTGCAATTTGTAGGTACAACTGGCGATCGCTGGACGGTGCAATTACCTAGACCAGAAGTCGATAGAGTAGCCTCTTCTCCCAGAAGTGCTTACACTGTTGTTACCCCAGACTCTGAGCCTCAACCTGGTATTTCAAGGGTTGCCACTACTAGACGAGAGGCGACTCAAATTGAGAGCTTACAAGTAACAGGCGATGGGTTGTTCATTCGCACCAGTGGTGGTAATCCTCCGATTCGGGTAATTCGGAGCCGCGATCGCGCTACCATCTTTATGGATATCTCTGAGGCATCTTTATCACCACGTCTAGCGCAACAGAATAATATCCCTGTTAACAAACATGGTGTTAGCCGCGTCGAATTCACCCAACTACAAACCCAACCTCCTAGCGTTCGCCTGACTTTGCGGGTAGATAAAAATAGCCCCGACTGGCAAGCAACTAATAGTAACGACGGTGGTTTAGTAGTTCTTCCTAGTCGCGTTGTCAGATTGCTTGAAAATAATAATTCTGACAATCAGCCACAACCACCCTCCTTAACTACCAGATTATCTGCCAACAACTCGCCAGCTACAATTGAGTCTGTGCAACTGGCTGATAATGGCAGACAACTGCTAATTAGAGGCGACCAAACTTTATCTGCCACGGGAACCTGGGATAGATCCTCTGGTCTGTTCCGCATTACAATTACCAATGCCAAGTTAGCTAAGAGAGTTACAGGCCCGACTTTTGCTGCCAATAGCCCTATTCTCCGGGTACGCCTGCAACTGCAAGAACCCAACACAGTCGTTGTTTTAGTTCAACCAGCAGCCGGAGTGCAACTTGGGCAACCCCAACAAATCGGCGACCAGCTTTTGTTACCAATACAATCTTCTCGGCGAGTTGTCGCACTCCCTGGAAGACCCCCCTTTGCTTTACCTGGGCTACCACCGCCAAACCGGGGGCCATTCCCAGACCCAAACAATCCCAATCCCCAGCCCCTAACACAACCACAGCGCCCATTTACCAATGGACGAGTAGTAGTCCTGATTGACCCAGGACATGGCGGTAAAGACCCTGGAGCAGTAGGTCTTGGGGGACTACGCGAAAAGGATATTATTTTGCCTATTAGCAAAAGAATAGCTCAGGTTTTGCAGCAAAATGGCGTACAAGTCGTGATGACGCGAGATTCTGACTATTTCGTTACCCTTCCGGGACGGGTGCAATTAGCAGAGCGAGCGAATGCTGATGTCTTTGTTAGCATTCATGCTAATGCAGTTGGGCCAGGTCGTTCGGATGTCAGTGGCTTAGAAACCTATTATTACGGCAGTGGTTTGGGTCTAGCTCGCACTGTCCATAACAGTATTCTCCAAAGTGTAAATGTCAGAGATAGGGGAGTGCGGCGAGCCAGATTTTATGTCCTCAGAAAAAGTTCTATGCCTTCTATTCTCGTAGAAACAGGTTATTTGACTGGTCGAGATGATAACCCTAAACTCAGAACCTCAGCTTACCAAAATCAAATGGCAGATGCGATCGCTCGTGGCGTTCTTCAGTATTTAAAGAGAAGATAAGTGATTTAGTCGAAATTATTGAGTAAATACATCTAATCTTTACCATTTTTATCCAATTTAGTAGTAAACAATTTAAGTATTTTTGCGGCGGGATAGGAGTCAATACGGTTATTTCACGCCACAAGGGGTGTTAATGTATCAAAGCGTTATACCAATTCTGTATGAAGATGCACATAATAAGACCCCCCTGTAGTCCCCTTACAAAGGTAGGTATTTTGTATTTGGTCATTTTTTGACCATTTCAGCCGATGCTTAAATCCTGAAACGACCAAACTAGGTTAAATACTTGAGAATTTTCTCAACTATTTTTGAGATTCCAAAAAACCTACCCTTGAAAGCCTGTAGTCCCCCCGATGCTTTGGGGGGACGGCGTAGCCGGGGGGTAAATATATGCAGCTTTACAAAGAAACGGTATTAGTCCGCCATGAACCAAAAATCAAAAATCTAAAATTGACAGTCAAATTTATATAAGCTCATAGCATGGCAAAATCAGAGGAGCGTGCTATATTTTACGCCATTAGCTGTGTCTTAATAACAGCGCAAAACTCAAGTGTGCGCGGTGACGGTGTGAGGATTTGCCAATATGTTGAGATATTGACGGCTCCCATGAACGTGAATCAGGAGAAAGAACTGTGAAATTACACTGGTTACTATCCAGTACTATTGGAACTATCTTCATGCTGTCGTCGCCAGTAATGGCCGCGAGACTCGAATCTTGGCGTTTTGATACCAACCAAAATCGTCTGGAAATTAATACTTTGGGGAATGTTCAACCCCAAGCACAATTAATTTTTAACCCGACTCGTTTGGTAATTGATTTGCCAGGAACCACATTTGGACGTCCGCAGTTAACCCAACAGGTGGGCGGTGCAATTCGTTCTATCCGTGTTGGGCAGTTTGACGAACAAACAACACGCATAGTCGTGGAATTGACTCCTGGTTATAGTTTAGACCCCAAGGGAGTACAATTTGTTAGCACAACTGGCGAATCCCCTGCGGGGACACTTCGTGAACGCTGGACAGTACAATTACCTACGCCAGTATCTGAAAATGTACCCTCAAATACTGGGGGACAACAAGAACAAGCTATAGCCACAGAGACTTCACCGAGAACATCTCCACCAGTGTTCTCACAAAGAAATATTTACAACGTGGTGACAGCAAACCCTGTCAATCCGCCTAAAAACGGAATGCTTGCCGCCAGAGTTACTCAAATTGAGAACTTACAAGTCACAGGCGATGGTTTTTTCATCCGCACCAATGGTGGTAATCCTCAGATTCAAGTAAATCGTAGCAACGATCAAAGGGCAGTTAACATCGATATTACTGGCGCTATTTTATCACCAAATCTAGAGCAGCGCGATTTGCCGATTAATCGCTATGGTGTCAGCCGCATTAAGTTCAGCCAACTACAAACAAGCCCATCTGTTGTTCGCATAACTTTACAGGTGGACGAAAATAGTCAAAATTGGCGAACAACAACTAGCAGTGTTAGCGGTTTTGTGCTTCTCCCCAGTCGTGGCGTTGCCCAGTTGCCTGGAGGTAATAGTCCAAGCCCAATACCATCTATTAACACTCCACTTGCTACCATTGAGTCTGTGCAATTGGCTGGTAATGGCACACAACTGCTGATTAGAGGCGACCAAGCTTTATCTGCTACAGGAGGCTGGGATAGAACTTCTGGTTTGTTCCGTATCACTATCAACAATGCTCGGTTAGCTCCCAAGGTTACAGGCCCGACTTTTAATGCTAATACTCCTATTCTCCGAGTCCGCCTGCAACCACAAGAATTCAATACTGTCGTCGTTTTAGTTCAACCAGCAGCCGGAGTACAAATTGGGGAACTCAATCAGGTTGGTGACCAGCTTTTGGCTTTAGAATTACAACGCTCTAGTAGCGTCACACCTCCTATTGCTTTACCTCCTCTGCCATCGCCAGACCTAAGTCAATTCCCAAACCCCACAGATAATCCCCGTCCTATCTCCCAGCCACAGCCGCGCCCCTCAGTTCCCAGAGGGAAATTACTAGTTGTGATTGACCCAGGACATGGTGGAAAAGACTCAGGTGCTCCAGGTCTAGGCGGACTTTTAGAAAAGGACGTAATACTGCCTATTGGTAAAAAGGTAGCAGCAATTTTAGAGCAAAATGGTGTACAGGCGGTACTCACACGGGATGCTGACTTTTTCGTAGAACTTCAGGGACGGGTAGAAATTGCCAAGCGAGTTAATGCGACTGCGTTTGTCAGCATTCACGCTAATTCGGTTGATAATCGCCCTGATGTTAATGGGTTAGAAGTATATTATTATGATAGCGGTTATGCTCTGGCTGAAGTAGTTCGCAATACCATCCTCCAGAACATCGGTACAATCAAAGACCGGGGAACCCGCAAAGCCAGATTTTACGTCCTCAGGAAAAGCTCTATGCCCTCGATTTTAGTAGAAACAGGTTATATGACTGGTCGAGAAGACAATCCTAGATTAGGAACACCAGAGTATCAAAATCAGATGGCAGAAGCGATCGCTCAAGGCATCTTAAAATACTTACAACGTTAATATAGTACAAATTACTAATTAAAAGGTGGTATTTAGACTTTTTTAGCATCCAGAATTTAGTGGTCAATTTGGAGATTGTCTGCTAAATTCTCTATTTTAAATCCCAAAACCTAAATTTATATCTGCCTGTGTATTCATCTTCGATCTTTGAAGCGAATCTTGACGATTTTTCCGAGCAAGAACCC
>NZ_JAIVFR010000525.1 GCF_020829685.1 Nostoc sp. CHAB 5715
AGTATTCAACGATGCTTTAGTGATACCCAACAATACTGGGGTATACTGTGCCCTAGCACCGCTTGTGCTAGCCATGCTTTGCAGAAGGTACAGTCATTCTTGGTGAATGAAGTGCAAATGGTTTATCAGTCTCAAGGGATTGATATTTCCGATAAGCACATTGAAGTCATTGTTCGCCAGATGACCAACAAAGTCAGGATTGATGATGGTGGTGACACCACTATGCTTCCTGGTGAATTGGTAGAACTGCGCCAAGTTGAGCAGGTGAACGAAGCTATGGCAATTACAGGCGGTGCTAGGGCACAGTATACCCCAGTATTGTTGGGTATCACTAAAGCATCGTTGAATACTGATAGCTTTATTTCCGCCGCATCCTTCCAAGAGACAACACGGGTACTTACCGAAGCAGCGATCGAAGGCAAATCCGACTGGCTGCGCGGCTTAAAGGAAAACGTGATTATCGGGCGATTGATTCCGGCTGGTACTGGCTACAATACCTATGAAGAACCCGGTGCGATCGATGATTATGCTGCTGAGATTACCAGTAGTGTCTTGGATGAAGTTGATGATCCCCTGGATATGGTCTTAGATGACCGCACAGCTCGCACCTATAATTTAGATTCTCCTATTCTTGGGGAATCTGGTTTTGGTAGCAGACGTGCAGAAAGGTCAGTTTTAGATGATGAAGATGAATTAATCGCCGATGAAGTCGCAGACGACGACGATTACGAGGAAGAAGACGAAGACGACGATGATTTCGACGATGAATAGAGACTTTAAATTTCCCCTCTCTATTAAAAGGTAAAAACTAAAAAGGCAAAAGAAAATCTTCTTTTGCCTTTTTATTTTGCTCTCTAATCACCATAAATCTAGCTATTGCTAGATGCTGTAATTCTCTCAAGAGCTATAATCTACATCTGTTGCACCGAGAGATTAACTTGTGGATGTCATATTAGAACGATCGCACCAATTAAAACAAGCCTTAGTTGATTTTGTCCTTGATGCTGAAGGCGAACTAGCACAAGCACTGGAAACTTATGCAGCAGAACAGTTGCGCCGTGGAAGTGGGGATAGTACTCAGCAGGACTTAATCATCGATAGCTTTCTGACAGCCGGGAAAGTCGGTGAGAAGTCTCCATTAGAGTTGTTTATCGAAAGCAATCCAGATTTAGAAGAAAGCGATCGCAACCTGATCAACAGTTGGCATCATAGTTTTATTGGCTTATTTGCTATAACGAATATTCTACCTGATGGCTTTGAATTGACGAACTGGTTAACAGATAAACACTACATCGTCAAGCCAAATAATACTCAAACATTACAGGCAATATCTCGATTGAAAGTAGGAGAAATTTTACTAACTCGCATTTCTCCTGTTACCGATAGCTACTGGATGTTTTCTGGCCCCTACACAATAATGGGTAAATTAGGTAAACCAAAACTTGCTGTAGCAATTGGTAATTTCAAAGAAAACTATAAAAGTAATCTATACAGCGATGCTCCAGACTTGCTAGAAGAAGCTTGGCAGTCAGTAGGACAATATCATCAGCAGTTTGTGGACTTTTTTGGCACTGATGAAATCACACTACCTGGATACCAGCTTAATAAAAGAATAGCTGAATTCCAAGAATTAATCACTGAAAAACGCTTTGCAGAAGCAGGAATTGATACTTCTAAATCCTTGGCTGAAGTAGCAGAAGCAGCTGGCATTGGAGACGATGAAATCAAAGCAGCAGCAGAAGAATTTGGTGCTGATTCCAACGTAGTCTCTCAGATGTTTAACAGCAAAAGCAGTAATACCAAAATGGTGATGCCAAAGGTCGATTTGCCTCCTGAACTCAAGAAAGCAGAACAGGTAACAGCTCTTTCTCATCCCCGTTGGGGACAAATGTTTTTACCAACATATAGTAAAATACAAGCAATTTTATCGGCAGAGGACTGGCAAAGTGTTCAAGGGGCTGAAAAACTAGTTCGCTATTACCTTGAAGATAAAAGTATTAATGCTTTTATTTGGCATCGATTAGCGCAACAGTATCCAAGTAAATTAGAAAATGTGTTGCAAACAGTTCTGCAACGTCCAGAGTTTCGTCTTGAAAGTGACTTGGATGCACTTTTGCAAGAATTCCACAAACTTATTGAGCCAGAATTACCAGACATTGCTAGTGTTCCTATACATTTACACAATTTATTTCAAGAAGCTTTAGGAGAAGTTAACAAATCCAAGCCCAAAAGCAAAGGGCAAAAAAAACCAGCAAAGGGTTTTCAACTTTAAGTGCATTCTCTGTCTTTTTCATGCAATCAAGTACATTTTTAAAACACCAACCCTTGATACAGAATCAAAAAGGCAGAGATAACACCCAAATACTGTAACGTTACCTATTAGTACAATCAGTGTCAAAAACGATATTAAAACCGAGTATTTATGTTAGGACTTACGCACGCTCTACGAATTCTTGGCGTTCTTGGCGTCTTGGCGGTTCGATAAATTAAGCTTTTGGGCGATTTTTGCGTAAGTCCTATATGTTTAAAGATCGATAGATAGCAGGTGAATAATCTCACTTACGATTTGCTCTGGACTCTCAAGCTTGACTAAAAATCGATTAAAGCCAGCATTCAAAGCCTTATGACTTGAGACTTCCCGTGTATAAGAAGTGATAGCGATCGCAGGCAACTGTCTTATATATGAGCAAGAATGCACTCGAATTTGCTCAATTAACCAATTTCCATCATGATCGGGCAATTTCACATTGCACAGCAGAATATCGGGATGAAGCGATTCGACCAAGGCAAGGGCTTCTTCTGCATCTGTTAAAGCCATCACCTCTGCACCAGCTGCTTCCAAAATGAAGATGAGCAAATCTGCAATATCTGGCTCATCCTCTACCAGTAAAATTAAGATTCCAACAAGTGGCTGGAGCGAATTTAACTCAGTTTCTTGGTTGATTTTTTGCTCGGTTGCCATGCCGTCCTTTTATTGCCTGCTATAGTCTGCTATTTCTATTGCAACGCATGGAGCGGAATAAGTATTCACCCTAAATACACAAACTTGCGGTGAAAAGCTTTATCAATATGAAGAAGTTACAGCTATTTTCAGGTAAATAGACCACGCGGTAGGGGTAAAGCGCATTGCTCATACGTGTCAACTTAACGTAAAAGCTATGTCCCGCAAGGAACTGAAGTTCCTTGCTAATAGCGAAAGTCATCTAAAGATGACTAAATATCCGTAAAAATCTTTAGTCTACTTCAGTAGACTTTAGCTATTAGCCTTGGAATTCATTCCAAGGCGGGTGAGGAAGTTAACAGATAAGCGATTTTTAGCTTAAGTTGACACCAATGAGCAATGCGCTTTACCCCTACCGCGTGGTCTATTTACCTGAAAATAGCTGTAAGACTAGACCAATGCGGTTTGGTTAAAGCTAAAAGACGACAATCCTTATTTTTTCCCTTTACCCTCAACTGAATTCTGACTCCTGACTCCTGAATTCTGTTAGATAACCATAGAAATAATCAAAGAGAATTGCTATGTCCTTCAAAATTTTAGCTTTAGACGGTGGCGGGATTCGTGGAGTCGTTGCAGCACGAATACTTCAACAAGTAGAACAAGAAATTAGAAATCAGGGGAAAGGAAACTTTTTACACGAATACTTTGATCTGATTTCTGGTACTTCCACTGGTTCAATGTTAGCAGGAGCGATTGCTGTAGGAAAGGAGAGTGATGAACTTATTAAACTGTATAAAGATAGAGGTAAAGATATATTCCCGTTGGATATAAAAGAGCGCTATAAAAACTTGCCGTCCATCATCAAATCAATTATTGATGTGTTTTCAGCATCTAAATATTCTCATGATGGAATGATTAGCGTCCTCAAAGATACATATAAATCTACAAGAATAAAAGATATTCAAAAACCCATTATTTTGATTCTTGCTTACGATACATTATATCGTAATACAACCTTTTTTACAAATTGTCATCCCGATTTAGGAGACAGATGGTACGATGACTGTTATTTATGGCAGATATGTACCGCTTCTGCCTCAGCTCCTACTTTTTTTCCACCATATAAATTAGAACCTGTAGATAAAGAAAAATTTGGTGATTGGGAATTCCCACACATTGATGGAGGAGTTTCTGCTAACAACCCCTGTCTCGGAGCTTTGAGTCTAGTTATGAGGATCAGTCAATCTTCAGTCTCTCCAACAATTAAGCAAAAATATAAACTGGATAATTTGCGATTGGAAGATATTTCTATTCTTTCTATTGGCACAGGTCAAACTGGTGAACCATATCAATATAAGCAAATAAGCAAATGGAGAGGCTTAGACTGGGTACAAAATCTTACTAATATCTTTATGGAACCTACATCTGAGATTGATAGTACGATTTGTCGGCAAATCATGGGTGGATACGATTCTAAACGTTATTTACGGCTTCAGTTTGACTTAAATGAGACATTTAAAGCCAAGCCAAAAGAGACTTATAAAGATCCTCGCATTGTATTACCTCCAGAAGATCGAAAAAACCGATTTACAGGGGAAAAAGTCAGTAAAGAAATAGATAACGCTAGTTCAAAGATTATTGAGCAGTTAATAAATACTACTTCTGCATTCATTGATAAAGGTCTTACGTACTATACCAGAGACGACTCCGGTTCTCCGATAAAGGAGGCGATCGCTTCTTTTATTAAAGATAACTAGTGCATCCACGCAGATATACGCTTAAATAGTATAAAATACAACATTGCATATTTCTACATAATTATCGTATAAATACGAGATGTTTTATTTAATTTATTAATATCAGTATTAATTACAGATGTGAATCGAAGAACTTATTGCTATTGAAAATTATTTAAATTAATTTTAAAACATTTAATAAATCAGTATTTTTGTGTATATATTATGACTTTGATTTGGGTATATTAGGTATAAGGAAAAGTTAGACAACTTTTACAGAAATTGCTTGATGTTGTTTAACTTTCCTCTACTAGCTTTGGCTAGTAAGTAATCCAGATTTGTTCTCTTAATGACAGTAGAGAACCAATTGGGTAAAACCAAGCTGACTAAGTTCTGTCAAAACTCTCATTTAACCCAACAACAGTTTACATTTTCTTCATTCATACTCCATCTAAATCAGTTTTTTAACTGAATTATTGCAGCAATAAAAAGGAGTCAGAATACAGAATTCAGAATTCAGAATACTCTACCCATAAAGGGATAGAGTTTTAATTATTGTTGAATATTTAATACTAGTTTCGCTTAACCTCGGGCGAGGTTTTAACCAATAT
>NZ_JAIVFR010000526.1 GCF_020829685.1 Nostoc sp. CHAB 5715
CGTTGCTGGGTGCAAGTACAACTTGGGCTGTCAGTGGGTCAGTTTGAGCATCAGTATCATTATTTAAAACACCATTAGCTACATCTACTATTAGTTCTGTGGCTGCTTGGGTGGTGTAGCTGTCGTTGACTGCTACTGGTGGGTCATTGGGCGGTGGTGGTGGTGTGGCTGTATCGTTGATGGTAAATGTAATAGCATTTTCACCCGGTACAAAATCGTAGCCTGTTACTGGACTAAGTGTGTAAGTAAAGGTTTCTGAACCTTCTACCACTTCATCTGCAAACAGTGGTAGAGTAATGGTTGCAGTTTGCTGGAGTAATCTAATAGTGGCACCACTAGAAGTGGAATTGGCTCTTACCAAACGAGCGCCATTAAATGATGCACTAAAGACATCCAATTCCGCAAGCGATCGCTCCACACCACTATCAAATGTAACTTCTAACCCTCCTTCTGGAGGTGGTTCACTCAGTTGAAAGGTTAAAACAATACTGTCGTTATTTGCCTCAACTAAAGTAGTTGGGCTAACGGTAAAGCTAATTGTTGGTGGTGGTGCTGGTGGTGGGTTAACGGTAATACTAGCTGTAGCAATGCCAGAATCGGTTTTGCCATCGTTCGCTAGGTAGGTGAAGCTATCTGTGCCTGAAAAGCCTACGTTTGGTATATAGTTGAAAGCGCCGTTAGCATTGAAATTTAATGTGCCGTTGCTGGGTGCAAGTACAACTTGGGCTGTCAGTGGGTCGCTTTGAGCATCAGTATCATTATTTAAAACACCATTAGCTACATCTACTATTAGTTCTGTGTCTGCTTGGGTGGTGTAGCTGTCGTTGACTGCTATTGGTGGGTCATTGGGCGGTGGGTTAACGGTAATACTGACTGTAGCAGCAGTTGAATTGGCTTTGCCATCGTTCGCTAGGTAGGTGAAGCTATCTGTGCCTGAAAAGCCCGCATTTGGTATATAGTTGAAAGCGCCATTGGCATTGAAAGTTAATATACCGTTGCTGGGTGCAAGTACAACTTGGGCTGTCAGTGGGTCAGTTTGAGCATCAGTATCATTATTTAAAACACCATTAGCTACATCTACTATTAGTTCTGTGGCTGCTTGGGTGGTGTAGCTGTCGTTAACTGCTATTGGTGGGTCATTGGGCGGTGGTGGCGGGGGGGGAACCTGACTAGGGTCATCGAAGAAGTTAACAGTGATAGCACTAGCACTAGGATCAACTGTGTACCCTGTACCAGGCTGGAGTGTGTAAACTACGGTTTGCTGACCCTCTGGAGTCCCATCTGCAAAAATCGGCACACTCACTGTGGCAACTTGAGACTTAATGTTAAAGTAGAACCCTGTAAAATCAAAGTCTCCTATTGGGAAGTCCCCACCTTGAATGTTGAGTGCAAATAAGTCCAGTTGGTTCAATGATTGCGGGACATTGCCTTTGAGATAAACTCTCACACCTGCCCCTGGTGGCGGCTCATCTAGCTCAAATCTGAAGGTTATTATAGTACCTTCAGTTTCGATGAGGTTTGTAATATTGGTTGTCAGCTTGACGGTTGGCATAGGTAATTTGCTACAGATGGGTCAATCTCAAAGTTGATTGGCAGTTTGTGCAAAATTTGCTTGCATAAGCTATAGAACTTCAAAGGAACTGGGGATTGGGGAGAGAAGAGAGAGTGAAAAGACAAGGTAGAAATTCCTGCTTGTCTCCCCTGCTCCTTTGCTTTTCTTTGGTCATATCTACTATTAAACCTTATTCCGGCAACAGCTAAAGTTTTGGAAGCTTTAGCGATCGCCTCAGCATACAATAGGGCTGAGGTGAAAAGGACGGCTACGCCAACGTGGTCGTAAAATTATTGATCCCCAGAGTTCCAGTTAATCCTGTCACCTCAATGATGGCATCGGTATTAGCGTTAAACCCTGCTGTAGTATCATTAATGGCGACAAAGCTGCGACTTCCAAAGGTAAATCGGGCAGCAAAGTTGGCTCTAAAACTAGCGGTGGTTAATTTAGCTCCAATTCCAGCCGCATTAAGAGTTGTAACACTTCCCGCATTCAATAATCCGGCTCGTGCTGTGGAAACGAGGAATAGATCATTACCAGCATTAGCATTGAAGTTGTTAATAACATCAAAGCTACTGAAGAGCGAATCAGCTAAGTTGCGGTAGTCAAATCGATCCACTCCCAGCCCTCCAATTAGAATATCTTTTCCACTTCCCCCAATTAGTATGTCGTTACCAGCGCCTCCATTGAGAGTGTCGTTACCAGCATTACCAATGAGATTGTCGTTAGCACTATTACCAATGAGATTGTCGTTACCCACTCCACCAATAATGGCATTATCGAAGAAGTTAACAGCGATCGCACTGAAACTTGGATTAACAGTGTATCCTGTACCAGGCTGGAGTGTGTAAACTACAGTTTGGGGACTTTCCACAATTCCATCGGCGAAAATCGGCAGAGTGACTGTGGCGATTTTAGACTTGATGTTAAAGTAGAATCCTGTAAAGTCAAAATCTCCCTCTGGGGCATCACCTCCCGAATAAGCGATCGCAAATAAATCGAGTTGGGTCAATGATTGGGCAATATTGCCTTTCAGGTAGACTGTCACGCCTGCTGGTGGCGGGGCTTCACTTAACTCAAAGCTAAAGGTTAAAATAGTACCTTGAGTTTCAACCAGATTTTCAGTATTGGCTGTGATTTTGACTATTGGTGCCATAAATCATTTCCTGTGTGTAAGTTAAATTTTCGTTACAGATATCGGGATGAATTGGGCAAGCTGCGGAAATAGGGGAGACTCACAAGAGATTTTTGATTTACTCTTGCAAAATTTGCACGAATTTACCTTCTTCAAAGCTAGTGAACTTAAGATTGGGAGCTATCTGGTATTAAGTCCTCTACTCGTCGCAAAGAACGCACGCTATACCCAAAGATTCCTACTATTACGGTGCAAATACTCATGCTGACAAATAGCAAAGTAATGCCTGAACCCGTCCGAGTACCAAAGATGTTACCGAAAATAGGCGCTAAACTCCCCGTCGGATGCATTGCTGGTTCAAAGACTCGATCTGCCAAGAACCCGGCAATTAATGGTGTGATGGTAGAAACTGTTACACCTATAAGTTGATCGGCAGCGAGGACTCGTCCTTGTAAAGACGGGGGGACTTTGGCATACCAAATAGCATTACTACAACTATAGAACATGGGAATAAGTGCTGCCGCGAGAAAATGGGCAATTATCCAAATTGGTAATGTTTGTCCAAGACCAAGAATTGTTCTAAAGAAACCATATCCGGCAAAACCAAGTAACATTCCATGAATGCGACGTTTAAATCCTCCCCAAGCTCCCAGTAGTAGGGCACCGACGACACCGCCAATACCCGCAGCAGTGGTGACAGCGCCGAGAATTTCTGAGTCGCCACCTGTGCGGGCGAGAATCATCGGGCTGTAGAGCGCTTTGCTGATATCATTGGGAATTGCAAATAAGGTAAAGGCGATCGCCATTGCTGTTAAAGAAGGATTTGCCCAAATATAGCGAAATCCAAAGGTCAATTTTTGCCACAGGCTTTCTTGGTGATCATCCACTGTTTTTTCTGGCGATGTTCGGGGAATCCTGACAATCAGCAACGTTACAAAGGCAGCGATAAAAGTCGCTAAATCAATCCAAAAGATGCTTTGCAACCCAAAACGCGGATAGAGAAAGCCTGCTAAGGCGGGGGCAAAAATTGCCGCACTGTAGTTTACAGCACTCCCCAAACTTTCAGCACGGGTATATTGTTCTTGGGGAACCAGCAGGGCGATGGAAGTTGAATATGCCAGAACTTGTAACTGTCCAAAACCACCATAGAGGGCGACTATTATATATAGCTGCCACACCTGTAATTGCTGGGTGAGATATAGCAGCGCTACTACGAGGGTACATAAAAAAGCGACAACTTCAGCAATGAGCATGAGTAATCGGCGATCGTAGCGATCAACAGCAATACCTGCAAAGGTGGTAATCAGCAATCTGGGTAGTTGGGCGAAGAAACCCACTAATGCCAAAGCTGTTGCTGAACCCGTTTTGTCCCATACCCAAATTGTCAGTGCAAACACTGTCATAAAACTGCCGATGGTTGATACCATCTGCCCTAGCCAGATTACCAAAAAAGTTCGCATTGTGGGAAGTTGGAGGAATTGAAGGGACTGGGGACTGGGGAATGGGGCATGGGGCATCGGGCATCGGGCATCGGGCATGGGGCATGGGGCATGGGGAGTGGAGTTCAAAGACTCATTAACGGAGTTCAAAGACTCATTCACGAGTATTAAAGACTCATTAACGGAGTTCAAAGACTCATTCACGAGTATTAAAGACTCATTAACGGAGTTCAAAGACTCATTAATGGAGTTCAAAGACTCATTAATGGAGTTCAAAGACTCATTAATGGAGTTCAAAGACTCATTCACGAGTATTAAAGACTCATTAACGGAGTTCAAAGACTCATTAATGGAGTTCAAAGACTCGTCGGCGAGTATTAAAGACTCATTCACGAGTATCAAAGACTCCTGGGCGAGTATCAAAGACTCCTGGGCGAGTATCAAAGACTCATTAATGGAGTTCAAAGACTCATCCTCTATTCCCCATGCCCCATGCCCACTTGCCCTGAGCGAAGCCGAAGGGATGCCCAATGCCCAATGCCCAATGCCCCATGCCCCATGCCCCATGCCCTATACCTAATATTAAAATTCCCAGGAAACGCTGCCGGTAATAGCAAAAGGCGCACCTGGGATGACGCGGACAATATTGCGGGCACCCTCGAAGTAATCTTGATCAAACAAGTTTTGCAAATTGATTCCAGCGCGGAAGTTGTTGCGGCGATAAAACAGTGATGCATCTGTTCGCCAGTATCCGGGTAAAGTGAATGTATTTAGTAAATCACCTTGTCGTTCTCCTTGGTTAAATATACCAATGCCAACTCCCAACCCCTTTAGGCTACCAGATTGTAGTTCATAAGTAGTCCATAATCCAAAAGCATTTCTGGGGACGTTTAGTAATTGCTTACCCTCAGAGTTGAAGTTGCTATCTTCAAGAATTTTTGTGTCTGTATAAGCATAGCTCGCTGTTAGGTTCCAACCCGGTAGAATTTCCCCAGCAACGTCTAGTTCAATCCCACGGCTACGTTGTTTGCCGATTTGAAATTGTGATAGGACATTATCGAATCCTTGAGCAGCAACATTGCTGCGTTCCAAGTTGTAGAATGCTAGGGTGGTAGAGAGGCGATCGCCTAATAGATTCGCTTTACCCGGATAC
>NZ_JAIVFR010000527.1 GCF_020829685.1 Nostoc sp. CHAB 5715
CCGGAAGTTGAGAATTAGTCATTTGTCATTTGTAAAGACTAATGGCTAATAACTGAAGTTGAGAGTTAGTTATTTGTCTTTTGTAAATACCAGGGCTATTTTATTCTCATCTAGCCCGCCTCAGAATGAATTCTGAGTCTAATAGCGAAACTCGTCTAAAGACGACTGAGAAAAAATTATAGTCCGTTTTAACGGACTTTAGCTATTAGCCTAGAACTTTAGTTCTGGGCGGTTTATGTCTAGAACGAAATAGCCCTAAGCTAAAACACAAAGGCGTAAAGTAAATTTTAGCACCTTTGTGTTTTGGCTTGAGGTAATTAGCTGCCCTTGGGTACAGTCTCTCCAGGCCCAGCAGTGACAATTATCAGATTTTCCGGCTTAATTAAATCTTCAATTGCCTGTTGCATCTGAGCCATCGTGACTGCTTGAATTTTCTGGGGAAACTCTCGGATTTCTGAGGGTGAAAGTCCCAAAACAGCATTATTCAAAATGATGCTTGATACGTCACTGGGATTAGCTAAATCCACAGGATAGCTATTAGTAATTGAACGTTTTGCCGTGTTGAATTCAGCCTCAGTCACTCCTTGTTCGCGCAACTGTTTGAGTAAAGCGAGAGTACTGGCGATCGCTTTTTGGGTATCAAGAGGAGCAGTCTGCATCTGAATCAAGAACGGGCCGGGATTGATTCCGGCGGCAAAACCACTATAAATACCGTAGGTTAGGCCCTGGCGATCGCGCACTTCCGTACCCAAGCGGCTCGCTAAGGTATCACCACCCAAAATTTGATTCAGTACCAGTGCTGCATAATAACGTGGGTCTTTCCGAGAGATACCGTTGTAGCCGATGTAGGTAACAGCTTCGGACTTACCAGGTATCACTTTGTTTAAACGTGTCAAAGTTTGCGGCAATGGCACGGATGGTATTTTCAGAACAGGTGGCTTACCTGTGGCTGACCATTTGCCAAATGCCTGATTCAGCAAAGCTTTTACCTCAACTGGCTCAAAGTCTCCCACTAAGGCGATCGTTGTGCTATCTGGTCGGTAGTGTGTCTGGTAGAAGCCAAGCAAATCATCACGAGTAATACTCTTTAAACTCTCGGCTGTGGGAAAGCTGTGGAATGGATGATTTTCAGGGTAAATTGCTTGCTGAAATACTTGTCTTCCTAAACCTCTGGGGTCATCTAGCTGGACTTTGAGACTTGTCAGTGCGCGTTGGCGACTCAGTTCTAACTGGTCGGCTGGGAAAGTGGCGTTTTCTAACACATCTGCCAGAGTTTGAATCAATATCGGCAGGTTCGCTGAAAGTCCCTCACCGCTAACGCTAACTCCCTCGCGGCTGGCACCGAAGTTCAAATCCGCTCCCCGGTCTTCTAAGGTTTTTGCTAGGGTAAGAGCATTTTTAGTCTGCGTCCCATTCATTAAGTTGGCCGCAGTCAAATTCGCTAATCCGGCTTTTTGGTTGCCGTCAAATTCACTACCAGCGTCAATTTGTCCACTCAGGTTAATGGTGGGGAGGTTGCGATCGCGCAAGAGCAAAACCCGCAAACCATTATTTAAGGTAAACTCTTCTGGTAATGATTGTTTGCCCGAATCTGTAGCTGATGTGGCAGGTGGCAAATATTTAGCCAGTTCTGCTGGATCTACGGGCTTACCAGGGCTGAAATTTTCCACTGTGCGACTAGAACCAGCGCTAGAAGTTCCTGGTTTACCATCTGGTTGAGTTGGCTCAAAGAAACCGATGGTTTGTTGAGCCGGATTCAGGTAAGTTTTAGCTGCTTGCTGCACTTGGTTAGGGGTAACTTTAGCGATCGCAGCCAGATACTGTTCAATAAAACGATAATCGCCGGCCACAGTTTGGTTATATCCCAATTGGCTTCTAACCGAGCTTGTGATCCGGGAAGCTGTTCGTATGATACTCCTACTTTTTCTAGATACTTTTTGCTTTTTTCGGCTATATTTTCATCAACTGCTAATCCTAAAAGCCCTACTAATTTTTGTTCTTTATCTTGGAATATGATTGTCGGACGTTCATTAATTTTACCGACTATTTGGTTGCGTTTTTCTTGCTGTTCGTTTCTGACAGGCTGTTCATTACTGATAAGCTGACTGCGCTTAACCCATTTGTCGGGATACTGTACTGTTTCTGGATTAATAGTTATTTTACAGGTACTTTCATTACTGGTGATCTGTACAGGGATACTAGTTCGTTGTTGGTTTAAGCGAATAATACCCGTATCAATTAGTTTTTGTACAGTGCTACTTTCTTTCCTTTGCCACTGTCTTTGTACATTCTCTCTATTTAACTCGGCTTCGAGGCGTTCAGTATGTTGACCAATAATACCGAGTGATTGATCACCAATTTTAGCAATATAAACGTGCTTTTTATCAAATGCTCTAACTAAAGTTTCTTTAAATGCTTGGTTGCTAATCTCCTGTTTTTTGTACTTTGGATTAGTAATATTAATTCGTAAAAAATTTCCCTTAGATGTCTCTGCTATTGCATAGGCATTTTGTCCGGTGATGATGGTTTGAATTTTAAGCTGTAACTGTTGCCCATTACCGGGTTTTTCTGCTAGCCAACCTTCAGCAATACCCTCTTTGATTGATTCCTTATCAATGTTGCCTAGTTTCTCAGGTTTATTACCATTTTGAAGATAAATGCTATAGTCTTCACGAATAAGGTCAACCTTTTCGATTGTTAACATTACAGGTTCATTATTAAACCTTTGGGAATTTCCAAACTTATTAACTTCACCTACTTTAAATGTAAGTTCTGGTAGTCCGGGTACTTTGGTTGTAACAGAGGTGGTATATACTTCACCTTTTTCAACGCTAGCGATAGCAGTAGTACCAATTGGTAGTCGGGCGTTACTTTGTTCTATATTTCCAAATGTTTCGTAATTACCTTCCTGATTCTGGAGTTCAATGACACTTTTTCCATCTTCAGCTAGATTAAATCGAATATTTTGAGGTTTATTTTCATGGAATAATTCACTACTCCCGTCGAAGCCAGTGATACTAAACTCGTTAAATCTGAGTGTGTCTAACTGACTGATAATCTCTTCAGGAAAGGCAGCAAAGGCGAAATTAGAAACTTTCTTTTGGTAATCGCTACCTTTATCATTAGTGCTTTCACGAGTAGTTGATACTGCCCAGGTAGCAGCTGCCATTGCTAGCTTTTGTCCTTCTGGAATTGAATTGTAAAATTCTTCTGCTATCTGGTAGGCTTTTTGGTAAAGAAGTTTAATTTGACCTTCGCTTAGTTCAGCTTGGAAGGCTATTTTGTTAGACGTTACTTCCTGTCCAAGTGTAATTCCTATTTCTTCGGGTTTGTTTTCTTGCTCCTTAGCAAGTGTTCCTAATGCCCTAAACTTGGGTTTGTTGTTCTCAGTGTCATCGTTAATTTGGGCATAAACTACATATTTATGCGGGCGGTTACTGTTGCGCTTGTCCTCAGATATTTCTGATAGCTTGATCGTAATTTTATTCGCTTTCCAGATAAATTCGTTGTCATACTGTAAAAGGTTAGTTACACTTACTTGATTGCCGTTAGCAAAGGTAATATTTACAGACGGCCCTTTTTCAGTTTCTTTTTGTCTAGATAGCTGACTCGCTTGGTTAAAGGATTTGTCGAATTCTTTTTTGACAAGAGTAGCTCTTAATCGCTGTTCGTTAGAAAACTCGACACCTTTAAATAAAGCTTGAAATTGGGCGATTTCACGTGATTCGAGACGAGCTTTTTCAAAATACTGGTTGGTTTGAGCAATTAGTAATTCAACAGGCGAGTATCCTGTGGGTTGAATTGTATTGTCAATATAAACATCTTTTTTCTTATCCTTAATATAGTTAACTTCCCGGTGGAGAATCCGACTGTTGTTGCGGAT
This sequence comes from Nostoc sp. CHAB 5715, assembly GCF_020829685.1. Taxonomy (GTDB): domain Bacteria; phylum Cyanobacteriota; class Cyanobacteriia; order Cyanobacteriales; family Nostocaceae; genus Nostoc. Next base: position 3,884 of record NZ_JAIVFR010000527.1, read on the forward strand.
AATTTCCATTTCGGGTTTTTTGGCACTTTTGAAGAGGTCAACTGCAATTTGGTTTTGAAATGCTGCCTCGGCAATCATTTCGCGGTATATCTTGATGTTAGTATTCATTGCCACCAGTGCATTGACCTGGTTTAGGGGTTCTTGCCGAACAGTTTTGATAAACTCTTCCATGTAACCGCGATACCTGGTCGGAACCTCCTTCCCTTCAATACCCTTGGATTTTGCCCAGGCTTCTGTTTTAAATAAATCTTCGTAGTGTTTCGTTACCTGCTGTACGTACTCAATTTGGTCTTTTTCACTACCAAAGTTTTTCAGGATAGTAATTTCTGACTCTAATGCCTCAATTGAGGTCAGGTGATTGTTGATAACACCGACACTAATGCCATCGCTCATGTGGATGGCGATTTCCTCAAATTCCGGCTGACTGCCATCTTCCTGGTAAAAAGATTGTTTTTTGAGTTTAACAGTTGGATCGTAAGCGTTTTCAGGCAGATTGCGCTCCCTTGCCTCAGCAGTGAGGTTTGGATACCTACTTGCCCGCTCAAAGCCAATACAATCACCATCGTAGTCGCGTGCCTGACGCTCTTGTTCGGACTCTTGAGGAAGAATTTCTAGTTCGTAACCAGCTGACTTTAGTTCTAAAATATACTCATTAAATTTGTTGGTAAACTCGATTTTGTCTTTAGTTTCGAGCTTGTCGATATTTTTATCTAAGTAATTTTCAATACCTTCTAATTGGAGATTTTTACTTTGGGCTTCGGGTAGGACAGATTTAATTTGCTCGTTTAGACGGTTATAAATGCGATCGCTTGTTTCGTCCGAGACAGCGATCGCACCTACGAGAGGTTGACCATCAGGCCCAAGGATATCTTCTACAACTTTGTTGGTTGAGACGCATAGACCATTTGAGTTGAGGAAAGGGGAGCGAAAGTTGAGAACTTCTTCCCCATCTTGATAATGTGGAATGCAGATTTCCTCATTTTGCAGGTCTTTGGAGGGAATGATCATTGCTCGCTCAAAGGTGAGTGTCTTGCCAATGGCGATTTCTTTCCACTCGTTTTGAACGAACCGGGCGAGTTCGCGCTGTACTTTCTCAGTTTCGAGAAGTTGATTCTCTCCTTGCAGGTCAGCTTTGATGAGTTTATAAATAAACGAGTCAGTAGCAAGGCGATCGCCTACGGCGGGCGCTCCCGCGCCATCGCGCAAAGTTTCTAAATCTTCTGCTACTGTTGGATCTTCTGCTGCTTGTTCTTCTAGTGTGGTTGCTTGTTCTTCCGGGACAATACGATGATGTTGTTCGGGGATGCCAAGAAGGTGACCGAGGATATCGTCAAGAGCCTCGGGCACTAGAGAATTGGAAAGGCCCGCTTCGGCGGGCCTTTTGTTTGAGGGGT
>NZ_JAIVFR010000528.1 GCF_020829685.1 Nostoc sp. CHAB 5715
GAATGGACTTGTAGATTTGACGTTTTAGATTTCAGTTCGTTCTAAAGTCTAAGAACAAAAATCAAAATCTCAAATCCGTCGTTGTGATTATTTCACATCAGTGACGCGCCAGCTAAGTTTCAAATTAATCCAGAAATTCCAGATGGTAGCAACTGCGATCGCAATAAAGTTGGCAATATAACGGTTAGGAATAAGAAAATTGAATACCAAATTTAATACCAATACATTCAATACCAGTCCAGCAAGACAAATGGCGTTGAATTTCACAAACCGCTTCAGCCGTTGTTGCCATCCTTGCTGTTTGGCGCTGACATCGGCAAATGTCCAAGCGTCATTCCAGAAGAAATTATTTAAAATTGCAATCTCACCAGCAATAATTTTGCTGCGTGTCAGTGGCCAAGCCAAGGTAGTCGGATCGCTAAGTAAGTAAAGTATTGTCATATCCACAAATACGCCACTAAAGCCAACCAACCCAAAGCGGACGAATCGACCAATTGGGAAATTGACTTTTCTACTCAATGGTCCTACCCGTCCTGTGGAAAGCCGCAACCGTACCAAGTGGTGGATGTAATCTATATATTGCTTCCATGTCACCTTACTCTCACCCTCTTTGCGTTCGCAGAACACATACCCAACTTCGGCGACTTGATCTACCTTTCCCCGCCCGATTACTTCTAGAAGAATTTTGTATCCAACTGGATTGAGTGTTGCATTGGCGATCGCACTCCGGCGCACCATAAAATAACCACTCATTGGGTCGGAAACTCTACCCAGTACCCCCGGTAAAATCACTAAGCCCAACAACTGAGCGCCACGAGACAAGACACGCCTAACAACACTCCAGCTACTGACGCCGCCTCCGTCCACATGGCGACTGGCTACTGCCAAATCTGCTCCCTGCTCAACACTACGCAACAGTTGCATCAGCACCTCTGGTGGATGCTGCAAATCTCCATCAATCACCCCCAACACATTCCCTGTGGCTGCTTGCCACCCACGAATCACCGCTGAGGATAGCCCCCGTTCCTGTTGCCGTCGCATCACCCGCAACTGGGGGTATTCTGTGATCAAGGATTGTGCTATTTCCCAAGTTCGGTCTGGGCTATCATCGTCTACCACAATCAATTCATAGTTTCCTGGAATAGATTCATCCAGTAACTGACTTAATATACTGACCACATTTTTGATGTTGTCACGTTCTTTATAAGTAGGAATTACTAGGGAAAGATAGATAGATTCACCACCTGTACCCACATCGCTAGGGGGCAACTCTGAAATCTTTAGTGGCCCAGTTGGTACTGTTAACAGCGAGTTGGATGAGTTTGTCTTCATAATTTCACATTACAATAAAGTTAATAGAAATTAATAAACTAGGAAATAAGTATACTATAGGAATCGTATTTGATTTTTGAAATTATCTACGTAGGCGGGGAGTGGGGAGTAGGGAGTAGGGAATAAGGAATTAGGCTTTTCGAGTTGTACCGAGCTTTTTCAGAAATCAAATATTAGTCCTATATTTAGCAGCCATTGGATAGTAAATATCTCGAAAGTCACAGCATAAAATCCCCTAAGAGGGCATTGCAAAAAAGGTGAGAATTTTGTTTGTTATTAATTTAATGCCTTTGTTTTATTGCTTGTATTGAGTAAATAAACGTCTATTGTACAGGGTAGATCATGCATATTCCTGATGGATTTGTTTCTGTTCCAGTGGCAGGGGCTACTGGTTTAGCGAGTGTAGCAGCACTCTTTATTGCCTTAGAGCGATCGCAGCAGGCTTTTGGTATCCGTCGTGCGCCCATACTGGGGCTAACCACCGCCTTTATCTTTGCCGCCCAGATGATCAATTTTCCGGTAGCAGGGGGTACTAGTGGTCACTTGTTGGGGGGAACCTTAGCTGCGATCATTTTGGGCAGTCCGTGGGCAGGAACGTTGTGTATCGCCACAGTTTTAATTATTCAAGCTGTGCTATTTGCTGATGGTGGCATTACAGCCTTGGGAGCGAATATTTTGAACATGGGAGTAGTTGGTGTTTGGGTTGGCTGGGTTTTAACCCAAACCTTGCAGAGGCTGTTTGGAGGGTCTAAAGGGCGCTTACCTTTAGCTGCTGGCATTGCAGCTGGCGTAAGTGTAGTGGTAGCTGCTGTCGCTTGTGCCATTGAGTTAGCCCTTTCAGGAACTGCACCCGTAGCTATAGTTTTACCAGCTATGACTGGTGTGCATATTCTGATTGGCATTGGCGAAGGGATAATTACTGGGGGTGTGCTGACTTATTTAGCCACAGCCAGACCAGATTTGTTACCAGGGGAACAGCAGGAGTTTCGCGGTTGGTCTGTACCCATTGTCGCCATTTTCTTGATTGCGGGAGTGCTATCACTCTTTGCCTCAGCATGGCCTGATGGTTTGGAGAAAGTCGCCGAAAATACGGGCTTCATCGACTTAGCCGAGAAAGTACGGGTAATTGTGCCGACTCCCTTAGCTGACTATGGTATTGAAGGTTTGGGGCCAATTGGCACAAGTATCGCTGGACTTTTGGGAGCTACGGTTTGCTTTGCTGTTGCCTTTGGAATTGCCAAGGTAGTGAAACCGAAGAATGCTTAAACTTTCCTTGCCGTTACGTTTGCAACTGTCACTAGTGATTGTAGTGGGAGCAGCTTTATTAAAGCATTATGCTTGGTATTGCTTAGGTGTATATGGCGCGATCGCACTTTTATGGGCTTGGCTGTTGCGCGTACCCATTCGCCGCTTGGGAGGATTACTCGGTACAGAATTGATTTTTTTGTCATTGCTGGCATTGCCCTTGGGATGGGAACGAGCCAGTTTTTTGCTAGTTCGTTCTCTGGTTTGTTTGGTTACTATGAATAGTTTTTTGTTAACCTTACCGCCTCACAGTTTCGGCATCGCCCTCAAAGGCTTACCCGTACCAGCACCTTTAAAAGAAAACTTGTTGTTAGCAGGGCAATATATGGAAATTTTGCTCTCAGAAGTGACGCAGATGCAGCGTAGCGCTCAATTACGCGGTTTGAATGGAACTGCGGCATGGCTGCGCTACGCTAGTGCTGCCATGATTGGAGCCTTGTATCTCCGTAGTCTAGACAGGGCAGAGCGAGTCTATGCGGCAATGGTAACTCGTGGTTACAACGGGCAATTGCCCATAGATTCTACCCTCAGACCAAAAGAGCGTTTTGCCATACTAGCAGCTTGGGCGATCGCTGCTTGTGTAACTATTACTTCCTACAGAATTTAGTGCAGTTGTCAATATTGAGTTTGTGAATTTTGAAATCTTTAACTTCTAATCCCCAATCACCAACCCATAACCCCCACGCACCCGTAGTCGAGGTTGAGAACTTGGTGTATGCCTATTCCCGCCAAGAGCCAGTATTACAAGAAATTTCTTTTACCTTAAATCCGGGCGATCGCGTGGCCTTGATGGGAGCAACTGGTTCTGGAAAAAGCACCTTGCTGGAGAACCTAATCGGCTTAAAACAACCGCAAGCTGGGAAAATTACGATTAATGGCATCCCGGTAGAACCGAAAACTCTAGCCCAAGTACGTCGTCAAATCGGCTTTAGCTTCCAAGATGCCAACGACCAACTATTTATGCCCACCATCTTAGAAGATATCACCTTTGGGCCACGCAACTATGGAATGTCACCAGCTAAAGCTTGCGATCGCGCCCGGCAGTTATTAGCTGATTTTGGCCTCCTTGCCTACGCCAATCGTTCCGCCCACGAACTCTCCGGTGGACAAAGACGCCTAGTCGCCCTAGCCTCAATTTTAGCCCTAGACCCGACAATTCTAATTTTGGATGAGCCGACTAACGGTCTTGATCCAGCATGGCGGCGTCATTTGGCGCAAGTGTTGTTAAAGTTACCAGTGCAGGTGATATTAATTGCTTCTCATGACCTACATTGGCTAGGCAGAGTTACTCAACGCGCTTTGGTACTGTCTGGTGGCCGCATTCAAATAGACAGCAATATTCAGCCACTTTTGCAAGATGGTGCTACTTTAGACCAATTGGGTTTGCCGACAGATTGGTAATTCCAGATGAGGGGGCAGGGGGCAGGGGAAGCAGGGGAGGATGAGGGAGATGAGGGAGATGAGGGAGATGGGGGAGCAGGGGGAGCAGGGGAGGATGAGGGAGATGAGGGAGATGGGGGAGCAGGGGGAGCAGGGGAGGATGAGGGAGATGAGGAAGACAAGGCGAATAACCAATGCCCAATGCCCAATGCCCAATGCCCCTACCTTAGTTACCTTATTTTCTCGTAATATTGGATACTATATTCTCGGTTTTATAAGAAGAATTCAGAACTCAGGAGCGGAGCCGGAGACGCTCCGCCTCCGGTCAGAAAACAGGTATGAATTCTGTACGAGTGGGTGACGAATATTGGTTAAAACCTCGCCCGAAGTTAAGCGAAAAAAATTAAAATATTCTCGCCTTAAAACTCTATCCCTTTATGGGTAGAGTATTCTGAATTCTGAATTCTGACTCCTATTTTATTGGTGTTGGGGTGTTAATGTCTGTTTCACATAAATATACCGTTATTGCTCCTGTTAGCCTAAGCATTGCTTTGTTCATTACTAGTTGCAGCGAAAATAAAGTCTCCCAGTGCCAGCGACTGATTCGAGTTGTGAATGCCGGAACTTCTCTGATTGATAAAAATAAAGGAACGCAAGTAATCACCAGCATACAGCTATCTAAAGATTTAGAATTTGTGACTAAATCGATTAAGGAACTGAATTTAAAAGATCCTAAGCTGAAAGAATTTCAAAGCGGTTTTGTCAAGATTTTTCAAAATCTTAGTCAAGCGATCGCCATTGCAGCTAGGGCGCTTGGTGTAACCAAGACAGCAGACGCCTCGACACCTGGTAGAGAAAAAATCCAAAAGGCGAGAGCCGAAATTGACTCAGCACTGACAACAGCTACAACACTTGGCAAGCAGTCGGATACATTAGTCAATCAGATGAATAAATACTGTAGCCAGCCAGAATAATCTATCTGAGAGGATGTTTGAAAAGTGTTTGACTGTGATTTTAATCACCCCCCTTAATCCCACGCCACTTGCTTGGCTGTCGGCAGAGCCGCCCAACGCAGTGGCTCCCCGATGTATTGGGGGGAAACCAGAAAATCCAGTTCCCTCCCCTTTATAACTACGGTGTACACACAAGTCTCTACGTTGTTCTTTGAATCTGGGTTTTACTCCACCCTAACCACTGCTTGAATTCAATGAACGATACCTCCAATTCAATAAACGACCACCCGAATTCAATAAATGAC
>NZ_JAIVFR010000529.1 GCF_020829685.1 Nostoc sp. CHAB 5715
CCTATCAAACTCCCTTAAAGGATGTGACAATTCACAAGACAGCGATAATACTAACTGGTTAAGTAAAAGCCCTGGGTATCCAACGCAAAATCCCACGAGACATATATATTACATCTCATCGTACAGAAGTTTCCCTGGAGGCTTTATTGTTCTTACTAAGGATAACCAATCTTGTTACCTACCCAATAAATCAGATGCCCTCAAAAAATTTTCAGAACAATATCCTGATTCTCAACCTCCCCTAATATGTCATGTCAACAACTTGTCAGCCACCATTGGGAAGTGTGGTCGTATAGAGGACTTAGTGCAGGATTGAGCCAAGACCAAGAAACTTAACTATGTTGAAGGATTCAATTTCTTAGCGAATTGGCTGAAACCCCGTGGCTTGCTGTATGGCACGTACAGCACAAATAGTTTTAATGATATAAACAGTTATAACCGTTAAAAGAGTTATTATAGTGTTTATTGTTTCTTTCTCGGTGGTCTTCCTGACTTAATCTTTTCAACAGCTTTCAAGGCTTGTGTCAGCTTTTCGTCGTTCAGGTCATGAAGCATCCGCAAGCCAGCCCGGACAATCTCACTTCGCGTCACGTTCATTGCAGACTGCAAGCAACGCTCCTGAATCACTGCGATCAGCTCGTAATCCTCGGAAGGCATCGTAAAAGTATCCCGTATCACTTTCTTTTCAAGCGGCGGGACATCGGCAATCTCCTCTTTGGGCGGTTCTGCTTGAGGAGCATCTATTGAGCGCGGTTTGTCGGCTAACAAACTTTCCGCTTTTTCAAAGCGAGTCTGTACAGCCTTATCTTCTTCCTTGAGAGACGTTGTTAAAGCCGATTTCAAGTTTCTCTTTGGCATACAGGTTCACCCATTAATACATTAATAGTTATAACTATATAAACTATTTTAACGTTTTGTATGGTTAACATCATTACGAGTGGATAAACAGTTTGCAAGTATTTTCTAACTCCGTTACATCGTCAAAACAATATAAACCGTACAAACAAGTTTAATCGTATAAACTGTTTATATGGTTTTAACAATAAAAACTATTTGTATAGTTAATATCGCGTGGTAAGAAAATGACAGCAAAAATCATTGCCGTGGTGAATCAGAAGGGCGGCGCAGGCAAAACGACGACTTCCATGCAGCTTGCAGGGACGATCGCCCGACGCGGTTATAAAGTGATGGTGGTTGACGCTGACCCGCAAGGCAGCGCGACACGCTGGGCGGCATCAGCGGAAGACGCAAGCCCTTTTCCCGCCTCCGTGGTTGGGTTGAGTGCCGCCAATGAGAAAGTCCATCGGGAAGTTAAGAAATTCATTGAAGATTACGATTTCATTATCATCGACTGCCCCCCAGCCGCCGATTCTCCGGTTCCGCAGAGTGCGCTGATCATTGCAGACCTGGCACTCGTTCCTATCCTCCCCTCTCCTCTTGATATGTGGGCGGCTGTGGGTATCAAACAAGTTATCGAGCATTGCAGCACCGTTAATGAAACGTTGCAAGCAAGGCTGATGTTGAATCAAACCCAGGCAAACACCACCTTATCTCAGGAAAGTGCAGAAGTTTTATCCGAGTTCGGTATTCCCCTTGCAAAAACACAAATTTCTCAACGGCAGATTTATCGGCAATCAGCGGCGTTCGGTGTCACCGTTCATGATTTACCCAAAGCGTCGGCTGCCATCAAAGAGATTGAATCCCTGGTGGATGAAGTCTTTGCGGTGCTTGGTATCAGGAAAGGGAAGAAACGCTAATCACAAATAAAGAGACAAATAATATTAACCGTACAAATAGTTAATACTATTTATTGAAAATGTTTTCCTAAGAGAAGCGAAAGAAGGGTGGGGAAGCCCCCTGAAGGGAAAGGGAGGCAAGCCGCCTGGAGAGAAACAGCGCGGCTTGCAGTTCAGGCATTATTGCGGGAAGGTCGGCTTAATTGTCCCTTCGGCGGCTAGGCAGTTTGCTATCCAGTAAACGCCTGTGTGAAAGAACTTTCCTTGGTCGTTTAATTTTTTAACTTCAGCGATAATGATATCACAGTCTTCATCACTTAAAATTGCCCCGTAAATCCCACAATCCGCCCGAACAAAGGCACGATTGACGTAATCAATAGAAGTCATAGAATCAAACAGCGTTCACGCTGATAAAAGAACGTTTCAGGCTGTCCAAAATTTGAGAGGGCGACAATGTTTCAGCGCACAGAAAGCGTCAAAGGGAGTGCCAAATAATTCTGGAGAATTAGTGCCAAATAATCCTGAAGTTTACATTCCCCCGCGATCACACTCATCGTTTCAGAACACATCACCTTCAGAACTGCGGAATCAGGCTGTGCCCGAGTGCCGTGATGGGAATCGACATTGAGGAAGCGATCGCAGCGGCTGTTGCGGCGAAATATGGGGTGGAGCGGGGGAATTCCGTGGAGGAGTCGGTGGAGTGAGTGAGTGGGGTGCGATCACGCGTCAAGCGGAGGAGAATGGCTTGGGTGGCGACTGTGCGGTCGCGGCTTCCTGACCGAGAGAAGCGATCGGTAAAAGCAGGGTAGCTTCAATCTCCTCGCGGACTTCGCGGCTGACATAGCAATCGCTGTTGAGACAATCTACGAGAAGTTGATTGGTATTGTAGTACTGCAAGAGAAGATTCTCCTGAGCCTCCGTAAATTGCCAATCACGACCAATATTGTGGTAGTAAATCAGTACGGTTCTGAATTGCTTAATCCAAGCTGGTCCATTGGTTTTCCACCACTGTTCGTAACCTTCCCAATTTTTAGCAGAAGGAAGCTGGTCTTTGAGTCGCTGTAACTCTTGCTGAAATTCAGGAGCAACGTCGAGGGCACGAGCGAGGTCGAGGGCGCGGTCGAAGTGGACGGCGAAGTAGAGATCAGAGTTGCAGTTGATGGTGTGGTCGAGAGTACGGTCGCGGTCGCGGTCAAGGGCACGGTCAAGGGCATGGTTGAGGTTGAGGTCGGAGTCGAGGTCGAGGCTGAGGGCGCGGATAAGGTAATGGGCACGAATAGCAGCAGGTTTGTAACTGGCTTCAACAGAGCGGGATTTTTGCTCAACCCAACTGAGGAACTCTTGCAGTTTCTTATCGTTTGCCAGGATGCCGTCAATTTGATTTTTCATCGCTTGCAGCAACTGATCTGCATTCTTCAGCATCCCAACCATGATCAAGAACACCTCTCGCCAGCGGTTCTCACTGAGATGACTGAGCAGATTGCTGAAATCACCGCCCGATTTTTCAATCTGTCGAGCCATGAAGTATTCCTGAAACGTCAAATGGGAAAACGAATAAATCCCTCGTGCCCGCTCGACTAGTAAGCCATGTTGCGCCTCGATCGATTTCAAAACGGCTTCGCTATCGAGTCGTAACACTTCGGGATCGGTGTTGGAATTGGGGAGATTGCGAATGTAGTCCTGAATCTCTGCCTCGACAAATTTCTGTTTGAAAAAGTATTCACCTCGCTCAAAAGCGGTAAATGCAACTTGGCTTAGTAAGTCTTCCTTGCGTTGCAGGGTCAGTTCTTTATAAACTTCATCTCGCGTGATGTTGCGTTTGCCATCCCATTTCTTCAGCAGCACATCCAAGCCTTCCTTGTAGAGTTCTGAACGGTTGGCTGGGAATCCGGCTCGTTCTCCATAGACGAGGCAGAGCAGCGTGAGTAAGAGGGGGTTGGTGGCTAATTCTTGCAAACCTGGTTGCGATTCTAAGGCTTTTGGAAATTCCGTCGCTTTGGTGGGGTCTTTGTGCTGAAACCACTTGTGAGCAAAGTCGGCGATCTGTTGTTTGTCAAAATCTGCAACTTCGACTTCCGTGAACTGCTCAAAGGTATATTCCTTTGCGGCAATCCGGCAGGTCATGACGAATTGATTGGCATCAAACTGTCTGGAAGCTTGTTGGATGACGTTTAAGATGCGCTTTCCATCTCTTTCCTGAACTTCGTCTAATCCATCGAGCAAGATCAGCGATCGACCTGCTCGCAGAATTTGTTCAAGGGTGGTCTGAGCATTCTCGATGCCGCATTCTGTCCAATGCTGGGTGATGAACTGAGTCAGCGTGTGTTTCCCATCTGCCTCAGCAAATTCCTTGAGTGTGACAAAGATTGGAACGCAATTCCTGTGCAGCTTTCCCGTATTACATTGCAGAGCTAACCACTTAAGAAAAGTCGTTTTCCCTGCTCCTGGCTTGCCTAGAATGAACAGTTTGCTGTGTCGCTCGACAGCTTCAAGTCCTGAAATTCTTTCCTGCCGCACTCTACCAAGACTCAGTCGATCGAAGTTTTCCAGATCGCATCCATCTAGCAGTTCATCCACACTGGGTCGCTGATTGTGCGAAAGCTTCTCCAGAATATTAACACTGGTATAAATCGAATCAATCGTAATGGCTTGCTCCATGTCCAACACGCGCATTTTGTCGCAGCGTCTCTGAATGTCACTGCTGACCTGAGCACGAACTGTTTGAACCAGAGTATCAATCGGGTCATTTTCTTCCCAGTCTGCAATTGCTTTCGAGTCTAACCCAAGCTCCCTGCAAAGCGCTTCAAAGTAAGCCAAAGAGATTGGCTCACGATGAAGAAATTTCTGTACTGTACTGCGCGACACGAGGACTGATGAGGCGATCGCCTCATCAGTCCTCCCGTCCCGTCGTCTTGCAGCACATAATTGGTTGTACCCTTCTGGAGAAGCTTTTACTCCCATTACCAGAACTCGCTTTTTCAAGAGTTTTGGGCTAATTATATCTCTCTCACCAAAAGTTATACAAATCTGCGACAAAAGTTGCACAATCCGAAATCAAAGCTAGGGCAGAGTTCCCTTGAGTTCGCCCTATAGTGATTGTTGTGAACTAAATCACTTGGTGCTCATCACACTGACCTTCGATTTAGCACTCGATTCCGACAACTATGTAATTTGCAAGGAGGATACGTCTTATGCATCGTCAATCAAACAATCATTCAAAGCCTCTTGAAGGAGTTGGCTGTGGCAGGGCTGTGGCTGATATGGCATATTTGGGGCTGCGGACCGCTGGATACGTGGCATTGTATGCCACTCCATTCGCATTTATCCCTGCCATCGTACGTCCAGTAAAAAAATGGCGCGATGATTCCTTGAAAAGAGATTTGGCTAATTTTTCTAATGGAAATGCGGCTACAAGAAGGCGGATGATTGCAGAACAAGGTCTGCAATCTTTTGCCCAAGAGGCTTTCGATGTTTATAGACAGACAAGATAAGATTCATTCTGAAAGGGCTTACCCATTCCACGTAAGCTCTTTTT
>NZ_JAIVFR010000052.1 GCF_020829685.1 Nostoc sp. CHAB 5715
ACTAGCGCACTTCCCCATATTAATAGCATCAAACACTTAGGAAAGTTAGTAGGTTTGATGCTTCCGGCAGATGTTTATGCCCGATTCTTGAGACAGGAAGGGAAGACAGTTCTGTTTGTCTGCGCTACTGATGAACATATTACACCTACTGAAATAGCAGCAGAAGAAGCAGGATTAGATGTAGAAACTTTCTGCCAAAAACTGGGGTAGTGTTACGGAAGCTGCGGCCAGGGGCAAACTAAACAGTTTAGTTTAGGAGGAGAGCATTAAAACAATACATAGATATTACACAGGGAACTTTCCGATCACAGAGTCGTATTCTTTTTGGGCTTCTCCTACGGACAATCGTGAGTAGACTTCCAGTGATTGCCGGGACGAATGCCCAGAGTAAGGTTGAATCAGCGCATCATCAATTCCTTGCTTTTTCAGCCACGTTAGCAGGAAATGCCGCAGTCTATGAGGTGAGATAGTTCTGTTTAGTCCGGCAGCCGTTGCATACTTTTCTAGGATTTTTCTCACACCTCGGTCACTATACTTGCGTTTCCATGATGGGCTTTTTTCTTAGCTGAAGTTCTCACACAGACACCTCCAAAGACTCATGTTCAATTCGTAAACGTTCTTCAAGGTCTAAGCGGAAAGTACCGTAGGGATTGACATGACTGTAAAATATATGTATCGTGATTTAGGGCAGGCGATCGCTTAACTCGTGCAATTTGGCAATGTTTGTTTTGTCCATTTAGCTTGTGCCTACTTGTATGGTATTACATAGTGGTAAATACATCAATGAACCGCAAGCTATGGCAACCATTTATGCGCGATCGTAAGCGGACGAGGCTTGTGTAGTGATGATTAATCTACGCCCCGCCACCCCTGCTGACTTGAACTTGCTGCAACACTGGGATCAACAACCTCATGTCATTGCCGCAGATCCCAACGATGATTGGTATTGGGAGGTAGAACTGAGTCGCAATCCTGACGGTCGAGAGCAACTAATTGCCCAGATCAAGGGTCGTCCCATTGGATTTGTCCAAATTATCGATCCAGCGCGTGAGGAAAGCCGTTATTGGGGCGATGTTGCACCGGATCTTCGTGCCATTGATATCTGGATTGGGGAAGAAACAGATTTGGGCAAAGGCTACGGCACAAGAATGATGCAGCTTGCCCTAGCTCGATGTTTTGCCGACCCGCGTGTGACGACTGTCCTCATCGATCCACTTGCCAGCAATACTCGCGCTCACCGCTTCTATGAACGTCTTGGCTTCCAATTTGTTGAACCACGAAGGTTTGGCGACGATGACTGTTTTGTTTATTGCCTGAACCGAGCAGATTGGCATCCTGAAAACACGATCGCATCGCGGTAGCGGCAGCTAGTGAGCGATCGCCGCATAACAACGCCCATGCACACCGACCGTCGAGAGTCGATCGGTTGTGATGCAGTCAAAATTACCAAAGTCAGTAGACCGAAAAGTTTTGCAATCGCTAAAAAATAGTAGTCTGTGATACCGTTTATTTAGGAATGTACAAAAGCTGATTTCGAGAAATGAATTATAAGCTGAACTTATAGAAAGAGTGGCAAAACGACCAAAATCAGCCAGATGGTAAACAAACTTCGCAAGCTACCCCATACTCGCGGTCTACGGCTTGACGTAAAAATTCTCTTCCTCTGTTTGAGCGTAAATAGGTGAGAAAGAACTTGTCTAGAACTTCAGGGTAACTGAAACTTTTTGTAGCACACTGGACAAAGCAAGTCTCTGCCCAAAAGTTTGAGGTCGGAGTACTTGCCGCACTTAAAGCAAGTGCCTTCAAAGTGGATTGTTCCAACTTTAACTTTTGCTTTCATTTGGAGGATTTAGGTTTCAAAACCCTTCATTTAGATGAAGGGTTAATAGCATCAGGTCAGAGGAATTATTTTACACAATTCCTGGAATAGCAGGTTTACTACTTTACTCATCAACTTTCCCTGAATGTGCTTACCACCTAGCAATTTTTCACCTTGTTCACCGACGTTAGCTTTGAGTGAATCACGGTAGTTAATCAATTCTCTGGTCACTTCGTTCTCTGGTAGCTTTCCCGTTTCCACGCCGGTTAAGACGTACTGCCACAGGCTGATTCTACACAAGGATGAACCACTGGGTTTTTCAACTAAACCGTCCCCTGACTGTTCCAGAACGGTTCCCATGCCCAAACGCATTTTGAAAGTGTCGCGGCTGCGGTTGCGTTTAATTCGTTTGGCATCCCCAGCTAACCGCCTCACGGTGGTTTCTCCATTTTTGCGCTCGCGCTCCGTTCTCTTCACCTCCCGCACTTCGTATTCAATGACTGGCCTGCCATTGACACCCAGGAACGACTCGAAGGGATAAATCCTGGTGAGTAAACGCGATCGCACTCGTAACCCAAAACCGAACTTATCAAACACGGTCATGTAAGGCTTAAATGCAGAACAGGAAAGCATTTCACTGATTTTTGTCTGATTCCCCTCAATCCATCGTTCATGCTGATGAGAGTAAAATTCCCAAAATGCTCTAGTACCTGCCTTTGTTCCTTGTGGCGGTGCTGTTTCTAAAAAATCAGCAAGTTCTCTACCACGCTCGAATCCTTCGACCCAACATTTTATAGATTCAACCCACTCGCTATTGATGGCAAAGCCACCTTTTACGGTTGCCTCGGTTGCAACTTCAAGCGGATCGGTGTTGCAGTGAATTGCGATAATTTGGGATAAGGCTTGGTACTGAAAACTGCTAAGGCGCTCCATATCAACAATCCACAAGGCAACCACATCACCGTTATCTGTGGTCACGCGCTCCAGGGGGAAGGGGTCACGCATGGGTATCATGCCGAACCAATCCCAATAGATCATCTTCTGCTAACAAGACATCAACTAAAAAGCCGCCAACTAAAAAGCCGCCAACTAAAAAGCGCTAAGTAGGCGTTGAAGTAGTCGGTAAAAAAGTTGCGGGTATACCCGCAACTTTTTAAGTATTTTAAGAATAAAGAAATGAGATTTGATGCCAGTTTAGCAAGCTTTGTATTAGCTTTTGTGGGTGCATTATCAGGTTGGATTGCCTGGTGGCTAAACAAGAGACAACAGATTGTGCAAAAAGCCGTAGCCGCAGCCGAAAAAGCGCTAAACGATAAGCGTGACTTTAATCACCTTGTAAATAATCAAATACAAATATCTGACGGCATTGCCAATGGATTTAAGGATCTAGAAAAGATGCTGGACGACCTCATCAAGGAACTTTTAGAAATTAAAGCTTACTTAATTCGCTACGGGATAGTCCCAGAAGAAGTGCCACGCAGGAATAAGCAGGATTAGCTCTCTGGGGATTCCTTACAACTATCAGGTTGGATAGGTCAATTTGTACTTTGGAAAAGTGCTGAGTTAGCAGTTAGAAGTTAAGAGTTATTAGTTTTCCCCTACTTCCCCTACTCCCCACTCCCCACTCCCCACTCCCTTTTATTGTGAGTTTATTTGCTGATGGCAATAATAAAGCACTAGTTGGCAATTAGCATAATTGTTTTTACCTTTCTTATGACGAAAGACAAAAGCAAAAAAGGAGAGCCACTTGGGTCGCTCTCCAGATCATTACGGTGCATCTTTTAATTACACTATATCATTTATTTTCTAAGTGTTAATGCTTATTTATGAAGATTATTTCTAAAAGTTTGATGAAAAGTTTACGTAAATACCACAGAACTCTAATAAAAAAGAGAGCCACTTAGGCAGCTCTCCAGATCATCAGGGTGCATCTACTTACCACAGCATAGCATTTTAGGTATGCGTGCTGTCACCAGTTTTTATATGAAGATTTCGTGAAGAATCACCGGGAAAATACTTACTTGGGAATTGGGCATTGGGGATTGGGCATTGGGGATTGGGGATTAGTTATTTTTTCTTGCTTCTCCTGCTCCCTCTGCTCCCTCTGCTCCCCCTGCTTCCCCTGCCCCCCCTGCTCCCCTGCTAGGCGTTCAGTTTTTTCTCCACCAATTCATTAGTCAGCTTAGGATCAGCACGTTTGCCTGTCTTTTTCAGAACTTGTCCGACAAAGAAGCCTTTGAGGTTGGTGTTGCCGTTGCGATACTTTTCTAGTTCTTTGGGATTGGCAGCTATGACTTCATCAACGATGGGTTCTAGTACACTAGGATCGGTGATTAACTCTTGACCGGCAAAGGCTTTTTCAGGAGAAATACCAGTGAGCAAATCTGGTAACTTTTCTTTAGCTTGAGCATTGCTAATTTTGCCCGTTTCAATACGAGTGATGATATCAGCTAGATTGGTGGGAGTTAGGCCGATTTCAGTAATACTGAGTTTTTGCTTATTGAGGTGAGCTGCGATATCTGGAGTAATCCAGTTTGCAGCAGCTTTGGGATTTGCTCCAGATGCGATCGCAGTTTCAAAATATTCCGCTATTGAACGATCTTCTGTCAGCACTCGCGCATCATAAGCCGAAAGTCCCAACTCACTTTCATAATGATGGCGTTTTTGGGCTGGTAATTCTGGTAATTCGCTGCGCCATTTCTCTAATTCGGCATCTGTCACCTCAATTGGTGCTAAATCTGGTTCGGGGAAGTAACGGTAATCGCTAGAACCTTCTTTCACCCGCATACTACTTGTGCGTTGAGCGCCTTCTTCCCACAGTCGAGTTTCTTGGATAATGCTCGCGCCTGCTTCGATTGCTGCGATTTGGCGTTCAATTTCGTAGTCAATCGCTCGTTGGATGGCGCTGAACGAGTTCATGTTTTTAATTTCTACTTTTGTGCCAAATTTCTTTCGTCCTACTGGACGCACAGAAATGTTGACATCGCAGCGCAGAGATCCTTCTTGCATATTACCGTCACTCACGCCGAGATACCGCACAATCCGGCGCAACTCTTCGGCATATTCAGCTGCTTCCAATCCAGAACGCAAGTCAGGTTCTGAGACAATTTCTACTAACGGTACACCTGCGCGATTGTAGTCTACTAAAGAATAGGAAGAACCCGAGAGGCGATCGCTACCCGCGTGTACCAATTTTCCAGCATCTTCCTCCATGTGCAGACGTGTGATACCAATGCGTTTACGAATAGGATTTCCCTCAGCATCTACCAACTCAATTTCTAACCAACCATGTTCTGCGATCGGTAGATCATATTGAGAAATTTGGTAATTTTTGGGTAAGTCAGGATAAAAATACTGTTTACGGTCAAATTTGCTATATCTAGCGATTTGACAATTTAGTGCCAAACCAGCCTTGACGGCGTATTCTAATACTTTTTCATTGAGTACAGGTAAGACCCCAGGTAAACCCATACAAACCGGGTCAATGTTAGTATTTGGGTCAGCACCGAATGCTGTAGAGCTATTAGAGAAAATCTTGGTATTGGTACTCAGCTGACAATGGGTTTCTAGACCAATAATCGCTTCATACTCAGTTTTTACGGTTGTAGCAGTGGTCATAATATCAATATTTGGGCATAATCCTTGTAGTGGTACTATTGTAGCGGCGTATTGAGTTGCCCTGAAGACGGTTATTTGGGTGAGCAATGCTTACCCTTATCAGCTTGAAAAAGGAGATGCAAACACAAGATGAAGAAAATCTTAATTATTGGTTCTGGGGGTGCTGGTAAATCTACCCTAGCCCGCGAACTGGGAACTGTCTTAGGCTTAGAAGTGATTCACTTGGATGCTTGGTATTGGAATCCTGGGTGGGTTGAGACTCCAAAAGCTGAATGGCAGAGCATAGTCCAAGACCTAACCCTACGAGAATCTTGGATTATGGATGGTAACTATGGCGGTACTCTCGACGTTCGTTTGTCGGTTGCAGATACGGTCATTTTTTTGGATTTTCCCCGGATTTTGTACTTGGCTTAAATGGATTTATATCTTTAAATTATCAGCAACATAACCCCTTCCCTCTATGCATTGAATGCGTTTTTTCAACAAGTAATGCTAATTGCGGTTTGATTAGCTTTAGACTAGGATTAGATGTTTTGAGGTAAATATCCTCCAATTCTTTTATTAGTTTATTGTGCCGCCAGAGAATATTTTCTTCTTTTGTTGGGGCTACTGGTGCTGAGATTATCTCTTTGATTTTGTTCTCAAATGTTACACAAACATCTGTCCATTCTGTTTGCGTGTCATAAGATAAACTTGTGAGTTGATGAGTAACTTTGATTGCTTCTCGACGCCTAGCATTTATGATAATTATGGCGGCTAAACTATCGATACTAGCTCCACTGACTTTTATATCGAGAATGTTACTTAGTGTTGTTGTGACAATGTTAACTAGTGCGTTTCTACCACCTATTTTGCCTAATAAATCATGGTCTGAGAGCCAACTAGTGACATGCAGCAAGTCTGTTGGTTGACCTTTTGCGTAAAGTTTGAGACAGGCTTGGTAAATATCTTTGTGTGCACCAACATAAAAATGTTCTGGTCTTAATCTGTCTTTAACTCGACCCATTACGTTTGGATCTTCAATTATTCCACCAAGCACGTATATTTCTGCTTCGATGTTGCATGGTAGTGGACGGTTGTTATCAGGCTCAAAGCTTAGTTCATCAGTAAATGTATAGGGGATTGCTATCATTTTTCTGTCCCCCAATTAGCTAGCTTTTGATTATTTAATGTGGTAGAATATGCGAAAGTGACGGCTATCCTACTGCCTAATCTTTTTAAGTATTTATTCATTTTTTTACTGTTTTGAATTCACTAATTCCTAATTGGTGAGTTTTTTTTTGCGTGTGACGAATTTCTTAGTTCTTATTAGAACATCATCGCCAATTAAACAATCGCAACTTCGTGGCGATCGCACTTTCAAGTTCGGTTTTCTGCCCTAAAACGGGTCGATGCCTGCGGCGGCAAGCTACGCAATTTCAAGGCAGGCATTAATCCACTGGTTAATCTCGTCACTCATTGGCGCCTGCTCCTTAACGCTTGACACTCGGCTTTAATCCCAGCAATCAGGTCTGGGTCTGTCTCAAGTAAGCTCGGCAACCCGTCTAACATTGCAGCTGCCATAGTTATCGCCTCATTGCGTTTTAATTCTGGGTCTAAGGTTTGGATGTAATCGACAAATTTATGGAGATTCCGGCAGGCAACCTCTGTAGCACCGTTTATTTCTGGGTCAACGATCGCTATGATGTCTTCAAAAATAACGATCGCTGCTTTTAGCTGTTGTTCTGGTGTACTCATTGGTTATTGGGTGTTAGGAATCGGTCAGTTGCAGGTAAAGCAGAAAGTTTTCTAATTCTTCTTCGGTTAATAAAAGGCGCGATCGCTTCCCGTAAAGTTTCCATAGATGCTCTCGACCAAGTTCAACCGTCCAACCTAATCGCTGCATTTCGGCATCGATGCTGCTCATTAGGTTGTCGAGGTTTGGGTATGTTGGTTTTTCGGTCATTGGGCCTTAGTTATTAGGTATAGCGATCGCACTCCATCACGCAGCAGTGAAGTCAACGTAATAGCTAGTCCCAACAGAAAATTGAGACGACGCGGCTGGGTTGGTGATTTGGAGTGTGATGTTACCGGCTGGTGTTGCTTGCCAGAAGGTTAGGTTTTCTTCGTTGGGTGGGTTGGTGGTGACTGGGGTGAGGATAACTGTTGCTGTCTGGGTTTCGTGGTCGAGGGTGTTCTGTTGACAGGTGAATTTAGCTCTGATCATTGGTTTTATTCCTTGGTGGTTGGTGGGAAAGATTAGGGAAGGCGGATCGAGTTGGCGCTTGATCCGCCATGTTGTCTTGAAAAGAGAAAATCGAAATGAGTGACAAAATTTACTTGGATGATGAAGATGTCGTGTCGCTGGATCAACCTGACTTTGGATTAGGAAATACTTTCAAAATCAGCGAACTTAAGTTGCAAATTCAAGCTTTCTTTCTAGAAACAACAGAAGATGGACTTTTTGCAGCTGGTAGGTGTGGATGGTTTAACAAGGACGGGATTGAAGGCGAGATACTTCGACAAGAAGGTGGTGGTTGGCAAACAGGGATGGTTGTGTTTCGGGTAGAATTTGTTCCCGATCCTGCGGATCAAACACCTGCTGTTGAAACCTAGAATCCAATAGTCACAGATGCGTCGCCTGCTGATAAGTAGGCGACATATCCATGAATAAAGCCGTTCTGCCTAGATAGGTAAACGGCTTTATTTTTGATTTTCAAGTTCCTGAGTAGAAACTAAATCGTATATTTCTTGTTTCAGCGCTTGAACTGCTAGCTTAAAGACTTCCTTCTGCTTCTTAGTCTGAAGTAAACGATCTTCTAAATGCTGTTGCTGATCGTCAACATAGTCAAAATAAGCGTTCTCGATAAGTTCAAGACGCTCTAGGACTTTGCCAGAAGTAGCTTCTCCTCGTTTTCTTGACCTAGTGGTATCTCCCCTCTGCCTATCTTCGCTACCAGTTCTGATCTGCTCAATCCCATTGATTTGGCTTTGAACAGAAACAAATCCCAATCCTTCTCGCTGAGGTTCAGAGACACATTCTTCGCGTCCTCTGCTAACTTCCGTGGTCTTGCCATTTTCTTGTGTTTTCACGATAGTAAGCCTATTTTACATACCTCAAACTGAATTTCATACCGGAAACCATTGACTAATGGTTTTCGGTATGTTTAATATATCATTAGTTTCCGGTATGTAAAACTTTTTCATACAAACATCATTCCCCAAACCAGGCAGAGATAGCAGCCTGCCAGCAATGAGCGAACGCCAAAGACCTGCTAGGGGAAACCGACAACTGACAACTGCATTCACCCGTAAGTCGTAGCGTCGCGGGGTTAGCAGTACGTAGCTGACATCCATGCTGATTGTATTAACTGATAGCTGTCCCTATCCGTAAGTCGTAGCAATTTGTTCTAACAACCAAAGAAAAGTCATGAACATTCCAGAAAATTTTGCCAAAGCATGTTGGCGGAATTGGTATCGAGATTACCGTGTTGCCAATAGGGACAAAACTAAGTGCGATCCTTGGAGCAAGTTTTGGGAGCGCCGACTTAGAGCGTTAGAAGACTATTACCGTTACTGATTCACTCAAGAACTGCATTCACCCGTAAGTCGTAGCGTCGCGGGGTTAGCAATACTTAGCTTCCATCCATGCTGAATGTACAAAAAGCAACAACGTCTTATGAATATGAAGTTCATTCATTTTCAACATCCAAACTCTGATACATTTCTCTGCTTTGACAAAATTGCTTACGTGCAACGAATCGAAGATGTAATTTTCATCCACTTTGACGGTGACTCGAAACCAGTTCAGTTGCGTAAAAGAGAAGCCGAGGTTTTTTTGCGGGTAGTCCAAGACAACAGCTTAACCATCTACCGCCCCAGTCCTGAAGAGGTAGAGGAGGTAGGGCAGTAAAAAGGCGATAGCCCGCTACAGAGCGATCGCCTTCGTTCAAATGAATTTAATAGTTAAGGAGATTTTAGCAATATCAACAGCAATTAAAAATCCAGAGCAAACTGCCCTGGATATTCTAAACAACAAAGAAATAACTTTGAAAGAGAACAACATGAATGTAACAGAAATTAATCGTCTAGACATCATCAACCACATCGAGCAGAACTTTGACCGCACTCAAACCACTGGGCTAAACTGCCTAATCTTCCTGGCACTGCGAGAAAAATCCACCATCGCTTACCAGAAGAAAGAATGGGGGTTTGAGGACATACCCGAACAGATCATACAGGCGTGCGATTCTCTTGAAGAAACCGAACTTGCTGAACTGGGTGCCGATATTGCTGCCAGCTTATTAGACGAAATTATCAGCGCAGCGCTTGACACAAAAAACGCCCAAAAGCTTACTACACAAGCGATTGACGACCATAATCAACCCACGTTATTGAGCGACTATTAACGTATTATGACTGACCAACAGATTAGCGATAAAGCACTTAACGGGCAACGAGCAAACACCATTAACAGCCGTAAAGGCAAGAAAAAGGAGTGGAAGGACTTAACTATTGACCCACTTTCGGAAGGGTATGACAGCCATCAAGCCGACTATGTAGTGGGTAAAGCCCCAATTACTTGGGCATTACTTGAAGTTGGTCAACTATTCTCGCGCTCCAAAAGCGGGAAGAACTTGCACGTCAAGCTGAATGACGGTCGCGCCATCTGCTTAGATAGCCGGCGGCCAATTGAGTTTAAGCCATCAATCCGCAACTCTAAACAGGTTTGGGTTGTGACTAATTTCAACTCGACTAGTGCAAGTAAAGCCGATAGTGCAAGTAAAGCCGATTTTTAAAGGCGATCGCCGTCCGCAACAGGTACACGATCGCCCAAATATTTTCCGAAGAAAACACCCAATCAAAATTATATGACTGATCAAGCAAATCCCAGTAACGAGATTCACCGCGTCGGCTTCCCAGAGGGGCAGCTGCTTGGCAACGGTGCCACTGACAAGGAGTGCGCCGAAATCTCAGCCGCCTATCTCCAAGGAAAGCCACTGCCTGTCAGTGATAACGAAGTTATCAACCGAATCAACGACCGGCTAACCCAAACTAACGGCTACGGCTTGTACAGCGCCTGGGGGGAAGAATGACTGAAGATACTCGTAGCCCTTGGCTGATTGCAGCTATTGCTATATCTGAAGAATTAAAAAAACAACCACCAGAGGTGCAAGCAGAATTTCGACGCATGAGCAAGAAAACTTACCCCGAAACCTGGAAAGCTATACGAGAGAAGGAGCAGGAGGAGGAGCAGAAGAAGGAGCAGGAGGAGGAGCAGAAGTGAATCAAATAAGTATTCTTATTTGCATCATTGGCGCTTTAGTCATTGCGATCGCACTGTGCAAACAGGAAAATGACCGTCCTTTCTACCTTAAAATCGAGGTGCAGTATGGCAGATGAGCAAAAAATCGTCGTCGAGGTTCCAAGCGTTCGGGGTTATTCCCCGGTAGCTAGTACAACCGAACTATCGCGCCTAGAGGAATTCAAGCATGGATGGAGAAACGCGATCGCCCTGCCAGACAATCTGCCCGACTTAGCTTACACCCTTGCTTCAACAGTAGCGATTCCGGCTTTATTAAGTAGCTGTTGGGTAAGTATACCCATCCCTGGATTTATCCGCTTGGGGGTGTTGGGGGTGTTAGTGATGGCGGGGATTGTCGTCATGTACTTAAGGCAAGTCGTGCCGGAGGTCAAAGATATTCTGCTCCTTCGGGTTGGGTTAGTTGCGGTGGGGGTATTGCTAGGAATATGAGCAGTAACTTGCACCCTTCCCAACTGCACCAACACTTGCAAATGTACGTTTGCGCCAAGTGGTCATTTTGGGGCAGCTTAACTTTAAGCTGTGGCTTGTTGTTCCTGGGGGCAACTCAAAAGCCAGAGTCTAAACCGTGGATACTAGGGGCATCTGTTGGCGCTCTGGAAGTCGGACGCAGACATCGCCAAACAGCCAAACTTTTGCAAGAATCACTCGGCGATATCGACCGAGCCTCACGGGTTAACTTTCAAGCCTGGGCAAAAGTCAATACCCAACCCACGGCACAGTTAGCCCTCACAGTTGGCGTTCTTGATGCCAACTGGCAACCAGAGAACTTAATCACAGATCCGGTTGAGTACATCCAAAAAAAACAAAAACACGTTGCCCTCGTTGGCGGCACTGGCGACGGGAAATCGACATTCACCCAATACCTGTCCTCCAAAATCGGTGGTAGGGTCGTTGTCTATGATTCCGATGCCAAGCCCGACGATTGGGCATGGATTGATCAAGCCGATGTCATTGGGCGTAAAGGCAACTTTAAAGCCATTGACACCGCAATGGGTAACGATTTAAAAACCTTAGAGGAACTTGTGGAGCTTCGCGGTGAGGGGGGAGATAACGCCATCGCCGGTCGGGAACGATTCATGATCGCCGAAGAATTCCCGGTTTTGGTGGACGAATGCGACAATTCCTCCGACTGGATAAAACGCCACGCCAAACGGGGCAGGCGATATAAACAGTTCATTTGTGCCATCGCCCAAAACGACACCGCTGAGAATTTCGGCTTGCAAGGTGACAAAGACACCCTTTACAGCTGCTTTGTCTTGGTGAGATTAGGGCAATTCGGGCGTGACCACGCCAGGACTAAACTTAAAGATCCTCAACTAGAGCAGTGGTTGAAAGCTGGTGGCAAGAAGCGGTTTATGGTCGATGACTGCCCTTGTGAGCTTGATTTGAGCAACTGGGGAACCGGTGCAACCGTGCAGACAAAAACCTCCGGCGGGGGAGATGAGGTGCAATCGCAGCCGGAAACCATGAATGAGTTCGAGCAATTTATCCTTGACTGGGGTCAACAGCACCCGGGCGAGGTTTTAAAAGCCAGGATTTTGCTGCAAGCTAGCCGATTGTTTGAGGGAATGCAATCAGACGAAGTACGGATCATCTTTGCTTCGATGGCTGATCGGGGCTTGGGAGAAGTCGAAGGAAGTGGCGATCGCTTGGGCTGGAGGTGGTCAAAGTAATGTCTACAGTTTGCCTACAGTCTGTCTACAGGCTGTAGGTAACGCAATACATGTAAATTGTCGATTAATTGACCAGGATTTGAGTGGAAGTGCGATCGCTCACCACTTGATTACAAATCACTCACAAGTCCGTCTACACCGTCTACAATTTTTTAACCCCAAAATTTTCGCTGTAGACGGCGAAAAGCGCTCCTAAAGCGGATTTTGGCGACTGTAGACAAAATTTATGGGGTTTAAAAAACTTCAAAAATCCGAACAATTTTTAACTCTGCGATGTCTCAAACAAATTGTCCTCGCTGCGGTCATACCTGGGCTTTAGATGCCGTATTGCGGTGTGAATTACTTCTGTACCCTATGCAATGTCCGAGGAAGTATTTAGCTCATGGATGCTGACAACAAGTGGATTAGCTGTGATCCGCGAACAGGAAGGCTGCTTATTCGTTTCTGGGTCAAAGGATTCCTCAAGCAATTTTTTATCAGCACTGGGCTGAAGGATACCAAACGCAACCGGGAGATTGTCAGATCCAAAAGGGACGCGATCGCAAATGACATCGCACTTGAACGCTTTGACCCCACGCTTGCCAACTACCAGTTTAAATCGACCCGACAATTTAACCCCGCAGCGCTGCCACTAAAAATAGAAGACAAACACCAAGTGGACTTACAACAACTTTGGGATAAATTCACAGATTTTAAATCGAGTCAACTTGAAGAGACTACTATCAGGGGAAGTTATGCCGCGATCGCTCGTTATATTCGCAGGTTGCCAACCAAAGAATTAACCGATGCTCCCAGAATTCGTGATTGGCTGCTCAGTAATATTTCCTTGTACATGGCCTGGGATAATTTAAATTCCTACCGCAGATGTTGCGATTGGGCTGTTGACTCAGGACTGATCGCTAACAATCCCTTTTCCTCATTAGTTATTGGCAAGCCCAAGAAAAAATCGACAGATGTTGATGATTACAGAGCTTTCACCTTAGAACAGAGAGACATTATCATTCATTCATTTGAAAATCACTCTATTCACTCCTACTACGCTCCTCTGGTAAAATTCATGTTTTGGACTGGTTGCAGGACAGGCGAGGCTTTTGCATTGACTTGGGGAGATATCACCCCAGACTGTTGTCAAATATCGATCAGCAAATCAAGAAACCTGCATGGAATTTTGAAAGGAACCAAAAATGGCAAGAAGCGAATTTTTCCTACATTTGTAAATTCAAAACTCCAAAAACTGCTTTTAGAAATTAGACCAGAATCACCCGACCCAGATGAAGTAGTTTTTCTGACTAAGCTAGGCAACAGAATGACAAGCTATGCCCTTAACGATATTTGGAAGGGGACGACAGCAACTTATAAAAGAAAATATTCTTACCTGGGTGTGGTTAGTGAACTCGTGGCACTAGGTAAACTACCGTACTACCTCAAGCCATACGCCACGAGGCACACATTCGCTACATGGGCTATTAGTAGCGGCATCACCCCCGATAAAGTCGCAATGTGGATTGGCGACAACGTAAAGACAGTTTTGCTTTTCTACACACACCCCAATGTGGTAACTGCTAAATGCCCAGACTTCTAATCGTGCTACTTAAATGCTACTCAATTTAGAGGGACATAAATATCTTGAGAATTAGGATTAAGGTATGGACGCTGCAAGTCAATTGTATGGTGTGCAAAGTGTTCGTCAATCGTCCTCATCCGTTCTTCCATCGCATTTTTACCTTTTTGCCAAGCTTCAAATAAAGCATTAG
>NZ_JAIVFR010000530.1 GCF_020829685.1 Nostoc sp. CHAB 5715
ATACCCATATCAACGCCAAAAAACCAATCCATGCGTTCTCGCCAAGCTATTGCCAAAAGCGCTTTGAGTAAACCGGGAATTAAATCTTGTAATTCATTATCCACAGGGGTATCGTCAGAGTCAGGCAGTTCCTCTGATGAGGGCAAACAAGCTAATGGATCGTAATTTAGCATGGTAGGTTTACCGTTTCTCAGTTATTAGTGCATCTTTATTTTATTAATGAATTTTGATAGCAATTTAAATGAGAGAATCAGGATTTATGCCAAGCGATCGCAACTGCTCTGCTAATAATTGGGCGCGTCGTTGTGCTTGCTGCGCTTCTTGCTGTGCTTGCTGCGCTTCTTGTTGTGCTTGCTGCGCTTCTTGCTTTGCTTGTTGAGCTTCTTGCTTTGCTTGTTGCGCTTCTTGTTGTGCTTGCTGCGCTTCTTGCTTTGCTTGTTGAGCTTCTTGTTTAGCTTCTTGGGTTTCTTGTTGAGCGAGTTTTGCGTTTTCTTCGGGTGTTAAAAGCTTTTCCCCTTGCTGGTTATACCAATACAACCACTGGCGAGGAATGCCTAGATAAGTTCCCCGTTCCATGCCAATTCCTAAACCAATCTCTGGTAGCCAAATGGGATTACTATCTTCTAAAGCAGTGTAACTACCATTAATTAATTTGTATACTTCCAAACGTGGCTTTCGGCGACGATTCGGATTGTAGATTACATAATATAAAATCCCTAATTTGGCATACTCTGCTTTTTTAGTAGAGTACTCACCACGATATTTTTGAGATACTACTTCTAGCGCTAATACTGGTACTCTCCTTTCTTCCCAAAGCACATAACTGGGACGGAGGTTTTCATCATAAAATCGCTCAACGCCCAGACTCAAAAATCCATCTGGGACTATCGCTGGTAAATCTGGGTCATAATAAATACCCATATCAACGCCAAAAAACCAATCCATGCGTTCTGGCCAAGCTATTGCCAAAAGCGCTTTGAGTAAACCGGGAATTAAATCTTGTAATTCATTATCCACAGGGGTATCGTCAGAGTCAGGCAATTCCTCTGATGAGGGCAAACAAGCTAATGGATCGTAATTTAGCATGGTAGGTTTACCGTTTCTCAGTTATTAGTGCATCTTTATTTTATTAATGAATTTTGATAGCAATTCAGCACATCCTATTTTATTTGCAAACATTGAGAGGCTCAGATCCCCGACTTCTTAAAGAAGTCGGGGATCTTTTGCTAATTGGGTATTAGTTTTCTACTTGTTTGAGTCTTTGAAAAATTTCATCAAGTGGTGATTCAGAACCCTCAGGACAAAATTCTAAAGCAAGTCTAACTTTTCCTTTTTTCCATCCCTGAGTACTAAATTGCAAAACTTCGCAATTTAATCCTTGGGTATACAAATTTACTTCATCTGTTTCTTCCGCTCCAATATATTCCTTAATTGCTGTAATCAAATCACGGACTTTAAAAGTTTTAGCAATATTTAACTTATTAAAAGTGTCTGGTTCTATAGACACAACTTCATCATGGTTTAGTATCTCGAATCCATCTTCCATAAAAACTCCTGTCAATAAATCTATATTTTCTAGGGATATAACAGTTCATCCGAAATAAAATGATGATTTTATAGATTTAGTCATTGGTCATTAGTCATTAGTCAGTAGAGACGCGATTAATCGCGTCTGTACAATGGTCATTATCAGTAATAATTTTTTTCTGGCGCAATCGCTCTTAGCGATCTCGTAAGAGTAGGGGCAAAGAAAAACTCTGCACTCCTGTGCGTTTCAACTTCAACACTCAACTCACCATAGTTTTACGCGAGATTTTACTAAGTCCTGAGTTATGAGTAAAAGTAAAATACTCAATACTCAGTACTGTCTTAGCGAGGTTCTTAAAAGAACCATCCGTAAGAATGCAAACCTTTACCCAAAAGATTCACACCGAGATAGCAAACCCAAACAACAACAAAACCAGTGGCGGCTAAAATTGCGGGACGACGCCCTTGCCAACCGCGAGTGATTCGGGCGTGGAGATAGGCGGCGAACACTAACCAGGTAATTAATGCCCAAGTTTCTTTGGGGTCCCAACTCCAGTAGGAACCCCAAGCTTCGTTAGCCCAAACGCCACCGGCAATAATGCCAATTGTCAATAAGGGAAATCCGAGTCCGATGATGCGATAGCTGATATTGTCGAGGGTTTCAGCAAGGCTAAGGCGCTGGGGTGAAAGGGGTTCCAAATTTTGGATTTCGGATTTTGGATTTTGGATTGGGGTTGTTGTGACTAAACCCAAAACTGCGGTGTTACCATTACCGTTGCCGTTGCTACTAGTTTCAAAACGAGCAAAGCCGTTATTTTCGGCAGAAGGGGCTAATGGTTGAGATATTAGCTCAGATGCTTTGTTTAAGCGGTAGCCGTTGCTGCGATAACCACCAGTACCTACAGAACTACCTTGTAGTTGGACGTTTTGACCGCGAGTCACAACTAAAAAAGCGATCGCTAATAACGAACCCACCATCAAAGCAGAATAACTCAACATCATGACGCTGACATGCATCATCAGCCAATTTGACTTCAAGGCAGGTACTAAGGGTTCTGACGCTTGCATCTGGGATGGTAGTGTCATAGTAGCAAAAGCAGCGATCAACATTGCCACAGGAGCTGTAACAACTCCTACTAAGCGGCTACGGCTACTACTTTCAGCAATCAGATGGACGGTGGTAATTCCCCAAGTTAAGAAAAACAGGGATTCATAGAGATTACTTAAGGGAAAGTAACCAGCTTCGATCCATCGCGCCCCTAGTAGAGTCGCCATACACAAATTAGCGATCGCCATCCCAGCTGTCCCCAAAGCGGCTAGATAAGGCAGATTCCCAAAAGCCGCTCCTCCCCAATACACCAGCATTGTCAGGAATAATATGGCAAAGGAGGCATTGTCCAGCCAGTTCTGGAGTACAACCAAATTCATAAAGTCTTCTCTCCGTGGATGATTTAAAATATGGATTCTGACTGTTCTGATCCTATATGCTTAGAGGGGAATGGGGAATGGGGAATGGGGAATAGGGAATGGGGAATAGGAAATTGGGCATTGGGCATCCCTTCGGCTTCGCTCAGGGCAAGTGGGCATTGGGCATTGGTTATTAATTTTTGTCCCTCACTCCCTCACTCCCTCATCTCCCCCTGCTCCCTCATCTCCCCACTCCCCACTCCCCACTCCCTACTCCCCACTCCCTACTCCCCACTCCCCTATCTAACAGAGTTGCTCTTATTGCTTTCTGGACTAGGCAAGGGAGTCGTGTTCCTAACTTTTTTAAGTGCTAGAAAAATGTCGTAACGGTTACTGCGACTGTCGCTGACAGCAGATGTCATTCCAATTGAGCGCGTTGCATCAAGCAAAGTTTGTTGATTGGGAATTAGAGTTGGTAAAGGGAAATTTTTCACAGTTCGTTCCACATCCAGGAAAAATTGACCATTTGTCGGATTTGGTTCTGTAGGAACTGTTTGTTGGAAGGGGATCGTGCTAGCTAGTGTGTTGTTGGGTTTGGGAAGAATTTTATCAGTAACGGGAGCGCCTACTACTAGAAAGGCGACATTTCCATCTAACCAGCCGTGGGTTGCAGTTAACGTCCCATAGGGTGAAACCCAGTTAACAACGGGTTGTCCTGCGACTTTCGCCGGTTGGACTTGGAACTGGAATTGATTTCTCATCACCTCATCCAGCTGTTTTATTGATCTTTCAGCTGAGTTGCGTAGGCTTTGCCCGCCAACTCTTGGAGACGCTCCGCCAACGGCATCGCTTCCCTGTACCATAAACACCAAACCCGCACGAAAATCATTTGGTGAACCTTCTTTTGGAGTAGCAGGAATCACTGATAAGGAAAACTCGCCTTTCATCCAACTGAGCAAATCCTTATCTAAATCGAGAGTCGTAAGAGATTTTATACCACCTCTAAGTTGTTCTGGTGCGATCGGTGAGAGGGGATTTCCCTGAGATGTTAAAACGTAATCTCCCCACAACCTCTGTAAGTTTCCCCCCGAAAGCATCATTAAGGTTTCTGCTGGTACGCGGCTTTGCATTTGCCCAGCTTTGTTTTCTACCGCCAGCACCCGTTGACTATTAGGGTTTAACCAAGAAACGCCCTTGAAGCGGATTCCTTCTGCCTCTAAGATCATTGTCCCCGCTAAACCTTGGTTATTTTGCAGTTGAGCCAAAACTTGAGCAGGTAAAGGGCGATTCGGAGAAGCTGCGGCTATTTTGGCTGCTGTTGGTACATTTACGTAAAATTGGCCAAAGCGTTGGTCGTTGACAATTTTTGGAAAGTTCTCAGCAAAGCCCCCTGTTGTGGCTAGAGATGTTTGATTTTTGTAAGCGTCAATTGCTCGTTCTGTGGCTTTGGGATTATCAGTTATAACTAAAAAACGCCCATCTAGTAATGCTGCTGAAAAGTTTTTTACTGCTTGTCCCTCACTTTGTTTAATGGCGATCCCTTGATAAGTACGGTCAATCCATTTACCTTGTTTAAGGGTTTTGGGTTGTGCCAAAATGTTTTTGGCGATTTCTGGATTTTTCACTGGTAATACCATTACCATCGACTGCTGAACGCTTGCAGCATCTTCATTGGTGGTAACTGGTTTGGGTGCAGTTTTACTCGCTATTGCCGGGGCAAGAATTGCGATCGTAACATCATTGCCTACCCAAGGAGCGATATCTTTCTGGAAGTCGTAACCATTATTAGTGAGAAAGCGATCGCGCAATTCTACTAAATTTTTGTCCAGTTCTGCTTGGGTTTCTTTTGTGCCAAACTCTCGCAATTTTTGCCACTGCTGGGGATCTGTTGTCAGAGAAACCGCAAACAGGGCATCACCAGGAATAATATTTGCACCTACTAGCAAATCGCTAGAAGATAGTTGTCTCTGACTTAACAACCAGTATGCTACACTTCCCGCACCAATCAATAGCCCAGCAGCCGAGAGCGTCAGCACCAGAGACGGTTTTTTATTTTTCTTCATCGGAACAGACACAAGAGGCGGTGCCATTGAAACCTATACCTTATACTTGCAAACTTATTACTTGCTTGATTAATCAAGTACACCAACAAGTTTAACCATTCTTTAGAACAGCTAATTAGATTAAATTTTTCCACCCTAGATGTTAATGATACTTCGGTAATCAACCTTCCCTACTCTTTCAAAAGCTGTGTTTTTGACTCAGTTACCATTTTTAACACGCTTTGTTGAATTTCGTAGGACGCTTCCCTAAGATTAATTCC
>NZ_JAIVFR010000531.1 GCF_020829685.1 Nostoc sp. CHAB 5715
CATTCAAGGCTCGAACAATGGGCTGATTCTCGGTTGGATATACCTGCTGTGTTCCTGCTGAATAGATTTGATAAACTTCGTTCAATCGAGCGACTGTTGTTTCAGTTACAATCCCCTTGCCCAGAATTTGTTGTGCGGTTTGATTCGCATAATAAGATTGTCCGTTAGCATTAACAACAAACACGCCTACTGGCACAGCTTCCAAAAATTTAGCAATTCTCTTTTCACTTTCGCGTAACTCCATTTCCGCTTGTTGGCGAGCGATAATTTCTTTTTGCAAATTCAAGTGAGTTTTGAGCCGCGCTAGTAATTCTTCCTTAGCAATTGGCTTGCTCAGATAATCATTCGCTCCCGTCTCCAATCCAGCGACCAAATCCGAAATGCGATTTTTAGCAGTTAACAGCACAATTGGTAGTTCGTACAGCGGCCAGGAAGAACGAATATTTTGCGTAACTTCATAGCCCGTCATTCTCGGCATCATCACATCTAGCAAAATCAGGTCGGGTCTGAGTCCGTGTTCGAGAGCGGCTAGAGCTTCCGGACCCGATGAAGCTTGGGAAATCCTATAGTTGTGTAACGATAAATAGTTTACTAAAACCTGTCGATTAACTAACTCGTCATCCACAATCAAAATGTGCCATGCTTCTTGCTCTGGACTTTTTAAATTCTGAGAATTAAACCCGTCCATTTCCTCAATTTGAAGTTGAGAGCTTAGGGGCGAGTCTATTCCGCGCTCCGAATTTTGAAAGAGATTATTGGCTTGTTCTCCAACCTTAAAATTTTCAGAATTCCACGTTGAGTTCTGTTCGAGCAGATAGCTTCTTGATTCGGAAACCGTTGCTAACTCAGTTTTTCTACCCCCTCGTAAACCCTCCGAAATGGGTAAGGTAAAAATAAACCGCGAACCGACACCAACAGTCGATTGAACGCTGATTTTTCCCCGATGCAACTCGACTAACTTTTTGGTCACGGCCAAACCTAAACCCGTACCGCCATAAACTCGATTCGTAGAGCCTTCTGCCTGTTCAAAAGATTCAAAAACTCGGTCTAATTTATCCTCTGGAATGCCGATACCGGTGTCGCGAACCGAAATAACCAGCTCGGTATCGACTAATTCTGCCGCGATTTCTACCGTGCCGCTATCGGTAAACTTAATAGCATTTCCTACCAAATTATATAGAATTTGTTGCAGGCGATTTTCATCAGCGTTTGCAGGCGGCAAATCAGGAGGAATTGTATTAATTAATTGCAAATTCTTTTTTCCAATTAGAGGTTGGCTGTGAGTCAGCACAATTTCGACAATTTCTCGCGTTCCGATGGGGTTAAGTTGAAGTTTAATATCTTTATGTCTAATTTTAGAAAAATCTAAAATATCATTAACTAGGTTACTTAAACGCCGAGCGCTAGCCACAATTAAATTTAAATTGAAGCGAGCTTGTTGAGGCAGCGAACCCGTCGCGCCCTCAATTAAAGTCTCAGCAATACCAATAATTCCATTGAGGGGAGTACGGAGTTCGTGGGATGTATTGGCGAGAAACTCATCTTTCAACTGATCGAGGCGTTGCAATTCAGTATTTTTTGCTTCCAGATTGGCAAATGATGCTTCCAACTGTTCGTGGGATGATTCTAATTCTCGAGTCATCTGATTGAAGGCACGGGCGAGGATGCCAATTTCGTTTTTAGTTTGAATAGGAGTTGTAGGTAAAGACTTATAATTTCGTTTCTGGACTTCGGCACTCACCAAGCGAGCCGTGTGAGTAATTGCCATAATCGGTTGAGTAATTTGACGAGCTAAGAGAAATATCCCAAGCGTCAATATTACAGATAAAATCGTGCCGTTTAGCCAGATCGATTGAGCGAGTTGGCGTGCGGGATCAAAGGCTTCTCTTTGGCTGATTTCGCCGAGCAATGCGACATCGCGATCATTCAGCCAACGATAAACTCCAATTGATGGCACTCCTCTGTAATTCTTGTAAAGTCCTTTACCACTCTTCCCCCCCAAAGCCTCAGCAATTCCTTTGCTATTAATGCCATCTGGAAATTCATCCGAACCAAACTTTTCAGCCGAAATAAAACCAATTTGACTGGATAGACTACTGCCTACGTTCGCGGCTAAATAAGTTTCTCCCGTTTCTCCCAAACCCGATCGCTCTCTGATCAGGCGATCGACCCGATCTAAGTTTAAATGTGCGCCCAGCATTCCCAATCTTTTGCCCGAGGAGTCTAAAATTGGGGTTGTTAAGCTAATTAACGGTTTTTCTAGAGAGAGTGCGCGGTAAAAATTGGATTTAACAATGTCCGTCGGCTCGGAAGTGACTTCACTAAGTTGAACGAGAGGTTGATATTTGTTGATTTCAGCAGCGTTAGTAGAAATAAGAGTTCTGCCTCCTTCAGTCATGATAAAAAGGTCTTGCAGCCCCGACTGATATTGTTGAAAGGAGTTCAGAGATTCTTGAAGACGAGCTTGTGCTTGTTGATGCTCTGATTTAGTGCTGCTAGAACTCAGCAGTATTTTAATTTGACTGTTGACTTCTGGAGCCCGAGCAATTGATAGAACATTATCTCTTTGGTTAAGAAGCCAGTTTTGCAATCCATCTTCCTTAAGGGAAACGGCAATATCCAGTCGCTCAAAAACAGATTGTGTCAGGGCTATTTTAGCACGCTCAAAAGCAAGATATCCGACTAGTGAAAGGGCAATAAAAGACAAAAGTAAGAAAACACTGACGAGCTGAACCAACAAGCTTTTTTTCCAGAATTTCATAATGTTTTCGATTAATCGCGGTCGTTATTGATTCATCTCTCCCCACTGAGCAAATATCTTCTCAATCTTCTCAATGGCTTCGTCAGCAGCAGCTTCTGGCGAGAGACCATTGACAACAACACGCTTCATTGTTTGACCCCAAATATTTTCCCTGTGAACCTCAGAGTAAGCTGGATTGATAACTCTATTTAGGGGACGGGTGGGATTATCTCTCAACTGCTTTGCTGCTACAAAAACATGAGGGTCTGCGGAATCGCTCCAAAAGGCATCTTGCCAAAGTATAGGCATGACTGGATACCAGCGTCCTGCCGCATTCTTGAAATAGTCTTTTAAAATTTCAGGCTGTACTAAGTACGACAAAAAATCCTTGGCAGCTTGTTGATGTTTAGATTCGGCAAAAAGTAGCAACTGTTTGATCGCAACTAAATAAGTCATCTGTTCTCCATTTGGCTTCTTAGGAAACTCAGTTGTTACCATCTGGTTCAAGTAAAGGTCTTTGTCTTTTTTTTGAGAAGCGGGAATCGACATGGTAGTGTTGTCCGCCAGAATTGCAGTTTT
The DNA here is from genome assembly GCF_020829685.1 of Nostoc sp. CHAB 5715. Lineage (GTDB taxonomy): Bacteria > Cyanobacteriota > Cyanobacteriia > Cyanobacteriales > Nostocaceae > Nostoc. The sequence goes on from NZ_JAIVFR010000531.1 coordinate 3,320, forward strand.
ATTAAGGAACGCGATATTATTATCCGAACTTCGCCAGTTGACGCTATCAGGAGGAACATATCTATCCTTGTAAAAACGGGTTACCCAGTCCAGCGTGTTAATCAACCCTTGGCGAACCCCTGGATTGTCTAATTGAAGCCGACCTTTTTCATCCATCAGCTTGACATCGTAAGCTTCCAAAAATTGCTCAAACCCATAAAAAGTATCGTTTGTTGCTTCTGTTCCCATCGGTAAAGCTAAACCGTAAACTTTTTTTCCTTGAGCTTCTAAAGCATCCTGAGCTTGTTTCCAAAACTCCCAAAAAGCATCCCATTCTTGGGGAATATTGGCTTCGGTAAAACCCGCCTCGGTTAGCAAATCGCGCCAGTAGTGGAGATGAACGGAATTTTGCTTGAAAGGAACGGCATAGTCACCAAACTTTTTAAGTTTTTTGTTATACATATGGACAGATTTGAGCGCGGTGGGACTATAGATATCTCGCAACGGTTTTAGTACATCCGAAACATCTACCAATTTACCTTCCCAAGCCCAACGCTCAGTGTGTGCGGAGTCGGTTTCCAGTGAAAAGACCAGATCGGGAGGGTTGCCTGCTTTGAGAGCTGCAATCGTAAGTTTGTCGATATCGTCCTCGCTAATAAGTTCTAGTTTTACAGGAATCCTGCTTTTTTTATGCCAGTCTGCAACAATTTTTTCAATAGACTGATTTTCCTGTGGAAAGTAACCTTGATTCCACCAAATTGTTAGAGGGCGATCGCGAGTCTGTACTTCTGATGTTGTCTCGATCGTCTGATGGGTACAAGCCGTTAAGAGGAGGGCGATTAGGAAGAATAGAGTCCATAAATATTGACGTAACATCATCGTTTTTTGTAGACTTTGTAAAAGTAACAAATGTAACAGAGAAATCACTTAAATTAGGGTACTCGTATAACCGCTAGATGGCTAAGCTGATGTACGTTTAAATTGGGTATTCTTTGCTCTTAGAATGACCACAAAGTCGACATTCCATGCCTGAGTGCAGGTAATAGTGAATTACTTAACTGTACCAAACCCACATCAATCTGACGCACAACCCCTTTGACGAATTTAGGTATCCCAATTTAAATGCCGAACAGCTTATATCCACTTGCAAGCAAAATCTTCTTGGTGTCTGCGACTCCAGAAATGATTGTTAGACCAGCGCTGCTCTTGCAAATATTGAGATCGAAGCATAGAGAGATATTGGTAAAAGGTGCGTTCTGTTAAGATTTGATACGCTGGCAAGGCTTCTGGACGCTTCTTGAGAGAATCGGCGATCGCGTTACCTGCATAATAGCCGCCTCCTAAAGCAGAACCAATGCCGTAAGACGAAATTGGGTCGTAAGCAAAGGCTGCATCGCCCACAGCTAGCCAGTTTTCTCCAACAGGCGGAATTAGGCAAGAAGTGTGTGCGGGTTTGACTAAGATGCCTTTATGGGCTGGCGGGAGGAAGTCACAAGGAAAAAGGGCTTTAATGAGCTGTGTTTCTTGAATGTTTTGCCAGTATCTCTCGATTTTCTGCATGGATGGATTGCACAGATCGGCATCAGTCATAAACACCGTAACCAAGCGTCGATCTGTAAGCAGGGCTGCATACCACCAACCAGTGGGGACAGCTTCTATGTGGGTAAAATGAGGAATATGCTCGGTTATTTCTAAAGAAAAGTAACAAGCCAATCCCAGCAGGCGATCGCAAAATTTTCTCGGTGCGCCGAGGCGACGATTCAACTTCCCCGTTCTTCCCGTTGCATCGACTAAAAACCGAGCTTTAACGAATTGTTTTTTACCTTGATGTTGCAGCAAAATCTGCCATTCTGCTTTATTATAATCAGCTTCAAGGAACTTACAATCTTCAAACCACTTCGCACCCCGACTCATAGCAAGCTGCAAGAGTTTTTGTTCAAAATCCGCTCGGTCGAGA
>NZ_JAIVFR010000532.1 GCF_020829685.1 Nostoc sp. CHAB 5715
CGCTTAACTTCGGGCGAGGTTTTAACCAATATTCGTCACCCACTCGTACAGAATTCATACCTGTTTTCTGACCGGAGGCGGAGCGTCTCCGGCTCCGCTCCTGAGTTCTGAATTCTTCTTATAAAATGGAGAATTTCAGTCCACGCTTAGTGGACTTTAGCTATCAGCCCAGAACTTCAGTTCTGGGCGGGATATCGGGTGAGTGCGATACTTTGACTGTTACAAAAATATGGGTAACAACAAGTAAAAAAGGGGGGATCTCTTCTGCTAAGTCCTAAGATTATAGACTGCTAATAGCTTTGGCAACTAGTTTAGAAACAAAGGGCAAAATAGCCTGACTCTTAGCCTGCGCTTTACCTTCAGTAAATACCACTAAAAGATAAGGGCGCTGATTCGGTAACTCAATATACGCAACATCATGGCGAACTTGACTTGTCCAACCTGCTTTTGACCAAATTTGAGCATTTTCAGTCAGTCCACCACCTAAAAAACCTGTTACCTGATTTTCCTCGGTGTCAGTGGGTAAATCGTTGAGAGGACGTTTCAGTAAAGCCATCATTGCTTGCGATCGCCCACTTGAAACTGCCACCCCACCTACAATACTATGCAGTAACCTAGCGATCGCATTTGTTGTCAACATATTGCGATTTTCTAGTAACTCTCCCACAAACGCCCGTTCTCGTCCATAAGGCCCATCACCCCAAGTTTTTTGACAGACGTTAATCGTCTCCATTTCTTCCCAACCCAATGATTGGTAATAGCGGTTAACAATATTACGTTGATATTTCCAGGTTTCAAAAGGCCCAGTTGGCAATTCTGGCCCTGATGTGGTACCACTCAGAATATCAACAACCAAGCTGGTAGCATCATTACTAGAATCGACAATCATATCGCGCAAAGCTCTTTCCAACTCTTTGGAGGTTTGAGTCATCCCTTTTTCTAGCCATTCATTTACCGCCACCAGGTAAAATAGCTTGACTACACTAGCAGGATAAATCCGTTCAACACCACGATAAGTAAAACCACGGACTGGATGATCCCAAAAAGCATTGGGAGTCAGCGCCCCACCAGTATTTACTAGCACTGGTGGATCGTAAACAACCCAAGTCAGGGCAATTTGATTACGGGCTAAGGTCGGAAATTCTGCCCAAGTTGCATCTAAAATGCCATTACCAATATTTTCAAGTTGTTCGTCTTTATTGAAAAAAATCATTCTCTAGTAATGTCCTTTAATCTAAAATCCAAAATCCAAAATCCAAAATCAGGGCAGTATCAGTGTATCGCTGACCTGAATTTATATGATTCTCCTGAATGTACGCGTTTAGCAACTCAAGCCGCATCTGGGCGGCATTTATGGGTAACATCAAATCATCAAAATTTAGCGGTTGAGGTGTATTTGTGTGAAGATGACTATCCGGGATGGGTATCCCTTTCAGATTTTGATTCATTACAATCTGCTACTGTACATTATCAGGCTGCAACATTTTCTGAATCTGAAATTAAAAAACTGCTAGCAGAGGTCATCGCCTTTACCCAAAAAGCGATGCAACAATCCAATTATTACCTTTGGGGTGGTACAGTTGGGCCAAATTATGACTGCTCTGGGTTGATGCAGGCGGCGTTTGCTTCGGTGGGTATTTGGCTACCTAGAGATGCCTATCAGCAGGAAGGATTCACTCAACCAATTACTATTGCAGAATTAACAGCCGGGGATCTGGTATTTTTTGGAACTAGGCAAAAAGCAACTCATGTCGGGCTTTATTTGGCGGATGGTTATTACATCCATAGTTCTGGGAAAGATCAGGGACGGGATGGGATTGGAATTGATATTCTCTCGGAACAGGGAGATAAGGTTAGTCAGTCGTACTATCAGCAGCTGCGAGGTGCTGGTAGAGTTATCAAGAGTTACGAACCACGAAGACGCGTTCGCAGAGCGTCTCGAAGAGAAGGGCGCGAAGAAATATGAGGAGTGGGTTGCTTGAGGAGAATGGGACGATTTCAGCTATTGTCCCAGATGTTTCGGTGGTGCTGCCAATACATGACGAGGTGGAAAGTTTGCCGCTTTTACTAGAAGCGATCGCATCTAGTTTATCTTCTAGTCAGATAAATTATGAAATCATTTGTGTGGATGATGGTTCTACAGATGGTTCTGGGGATTTTCTCAAAGAACAGGCGCAAATCCGCACAGATTTAAAGGCGGTGATTTTGCGTCGCAACTACGGACAAACTGCGGCGATGGCTGCTGGATTTTATTATGCAGTCGGGAAAGCGATCATCACTTTAGATGCCGATCTCCAGAATGATCCGGCTGATATCCCCATGTTATTAGCAAAGCTGGATGAGGGTTACGATTTGGTGAGTGGTTGGCGGCAAAAACGCCAAGATGGTGCTGTAAATCGGTTACTTCCTTCCAAAATTGCCAATTGGCTAATTCGGCGTACTACTAGCGTGAATATTCATGACTATGGCTGTTCGCTGAAAGCCTATCGCGCAGAACTGTTGGCAGATATGAACCTCTACGGAGAATTACACCGATTTTTACCCGCTTTGGCATACATCGAAGGAGCTAGAATTACTGAAGTACCAGTGCGTCATCACGCTCGTCGCTTTGGTCGCAGTAAATATGGGATTTGGCGGACATTCCGGGTGTTGATGGATTTGTTAACCATCCTGTTTATGAAAAGATTCCTTACCCGCCCGATGCACGTTTTTGGGCTGTTGGGCTTGATGTCAATGGTTTCGGGAACTGCGATCGGAATTTACTTGACTTTCGTTAAATTGGCTTTAGGTGAGATGATTGGCAATCGCCCTTTGCTGATTTTAGCAGTTCTCCTCCTAGTAACTGGAGTACAGTTATTTTGCTTCGGCCTTTTAGCAGAATTACTCATGCGTACATACCATGAATCCCAAGGACGGCCTATATATCGCGTGCGAGAAGTAGTAGCAAAAAATGTTAAGTAACGTAACAATGGGCATTGGGCACTTGTACTGAGCTTGTCCTGAGCGTAGCCGTTGGCGCAGCCTCTCGTAGAGAAGGGCGAAGTCGAAGTATTAGGCATGAGTAAACAGTCAAGAGTAAATATTGGTTTACTCCTAACTCCTAACTCCTAACTCCTAACTAACTTTAACCTAAAATATGCCAGCAAAAGACGTTTACCACGATACGGTTAAAAATGCTTTAATCAAAGACGGTTGGAGCATTTTAGCCGAGCCTTATAAAATTAAATACAAAGATGCTGAATTATTTGCTGATTTAGCAGCAGACAAACCTATTGCTGCTGAACAAAACGGACGCAAAATTGTTGTTGAGATTAAAAGCTTTTTAAGCGCCTCACCAATGAGAGATTTTGAACTGGCTTTAGGACAATATATTTTATATCGAAACTTAATTAATCTTACAGAACCAGAATATCAAATTTATTTAGCAATTAAGGATAGTATTTACGAGAACTTTTTTAAACGGGAGTCAATTCAAGATATTACTAAAATAAATCAATTACTTTTGATTATTGTTGAGATAGAAAAGGAGGAAATTTTACAATGGATAAATTAGAAAAATATCGTAACTATATTAAAAAAATCTTAACAGAATATCACGAATGGGTTTCTGGTTCAGCCAATTTAGATCAAGAAAGTTGTCTTGTTTTTGACGAGATACACGATCAATATTTTTGGCTGTTTATGGGTTGGGAAGGAAAGAAAAAAATCAGAAATATTCAAGTTCATATTCGCATTAAAAATGAGAAGATTTATATTGAGGAAGATTGGACAGAGGAAGGAATTGCGACTGAGTTATTAAGGGAAAATGTACCGAAAGCGGATATTGTTCTAGCTTTCCATGATCCAGAAACTCGTAAATTAACTGAGTTCGCTGTTGCTTAAATTGCAGTAAAATTTCGTCGGGTGTGTTGACGATCGCGTAACCCACGATTAATACCTCGATAGTAGCTGCGATCGCACCCTTTGGTTACTTGGCAACCCAATCTCTTGGGCTATTAATCCTAGTGCGGATTTTTCACGGTATTAGTGTTGCCGCTTTTACGACGTTTATTTATGACATTTGGTATTTTTCGCTACATTTTCGCGTTAATACTGCTGCGGCAGGCTCACAGCGCAATGTTTTTCTTACTGGCTGCGATCGCTGAAGGTGCTGGTGGTGGTACACTAATCTCCATGATGATCACGATGATGGCAGACCGCTCACAGCCGCAAGAACGGGGGCAAATTTTTGCTATGTGCGTAGGTAGCTGGGCTTGACCTGGGAATTGCGATCGCTGCTCCTCTTCTGGGTATCATCGCAGAACTTGTAGGCTACCGCGATATGTTTGGCTACGGTGCTGCGATCGCTTCTGTTGCACTTATCCTTTTCCTCACCCAGTCGAGCAAAAACCTATCCAACTCCCTGCGCTTTGCACTAGGTCTAGCTCCAGATGCCTACGCCTTGAAAAACTTAAAAGTTAGGAGTGATGAAATTTAACTCCTCACTCCTAACTTTCAACTCTTAACTTTTAAAAACGGGCGAGGAGGGATTCGAACCCCCGACACCGTGGTCCGTAGCCACGTGCTCTAGTCCACTGAGCTACACGCCCTCACCGACAATCTATATTAACACGTTCTAACTAAATGGCGCAAGATAATTTTCCATCTAATTTTGCTAATTTAACCCATCTGGATCGCCAAGGACAGGCGCAGATGGTAGATGTGTCTGATAAAGCACCCACCATCCGCCAAGCAGTAGCCGCAGCCAATGTGCGGATGCTGCCAGCCACCTTCGCCACCATTCAAGCCGGAAATGTCCCAAAAGGTGACGTGTTAGCAACTGCAAGATTGGCTGGGATTATGGCAGCCAAGCAAACAGCCACTTTAATTCCTTTGTGTCATCCGTTGCCTTTGCAAAAAATTGCAGTGGAAATTATACCCGATCCGCAACTACCTGGTTATCAAATTCAAGCCACAGTCAAAACCAAAGCTGAAACTGGTGTAGAGATGGAAGCCTTAACTGCCGTTTCTGTGGCTGCCCTGACTTTATACGATATGGCAAAAGCCTTAGAAAAGTCGATTCAAATTGAATCAATTCGTTTAATCAGTAAGAGTGGCGGGAAATCAGGAGATTATTAAGAGCCAGAGCAATAAGCATACTCTATTTTGGGGCATTGGGCATTGGGCATTGGGCATTGGTCATTTACAAAGGACAAATGACTAATGACTAATGACTAGGTAGAAAGCTTTGATTTATACTTTAGTCAAAC
>NZ_JAIVFR010000533.1 GCF_020829685.1 Nostoc sp. CHAB 5715
TATCGGTACTTCTACCGTTTGAAATTCAGGTTCTGTGGTCAACTGTTTGCCACCCGATGAACCAATAAACTGTAAAAGTTGTTTATTAGAGTTATACCACCGCGCGTATATTAGTCCGCCATTCAACGATACACTGCTTTCTACAGGAGTTTGGCTGCGCTGATTTTGCCTTTGACTTTGATAAAGAAAGTATTGGGTTTTGGTAGCAAAGGCTTTACTTTGTGAAAAGAGTTCGTCGTCAAAAACCCGCAACTGTTCTTCTGCATTCAGACAATAGCCCACCCCTGCAAAAGCGAACAAAATTCCACCCATTGACAGGGCAAACCAGTGAGCAAGATTACGACGGCTATGATTAAACATTAGTCATTAGTCATTAGTCATTGGGCATTGGGCATGGGGCATTGGGCATTGGGCATTGGGCATGGGGCAGGGGGAAATGAGGGGAAAGACTGACTGCAACCTCTCCCCTGCTCCCCTGCTCCCTCATCTCCCTCATCCCCCTCATCTCCCCCTGCTCCCTCATCTCCCTCATCTCCCTCATCCCCCTCATCTCCCCCTGCTCCCTCATCTCCCCCTGCCCCCTGCACCCTGCCCCCTGCCTCCGTTTGACGGTTTACAAATTTGGCGGATTTATTCGATAGCCCATCCGATGCACTGTTTCTATCCAATCTTTGACACCAATAGTCTGTAAGCGCTGGCGCAAGCGGCGAACCAAGGTAGTAACCGCGTTACTTTCTGGTTCCTCTCCGCAACTCCAAAGGGCTTGCTCAATCTGGTTATGAGATAATACTTGGCGGGGATGACGCATCAAATACTCCATCAATTGAAACTCCCGACTAGAAAGTTGAGTTGTCAACGAACCAAGTTCGAGCGTCAAACTAGATAAATGAAGTTGCAAATCGCCCAGACTAAGTATATCTCCTTGCCACATAGGCGATCGCCGTCCTAGCGCCCGGACTCGTGCCAATAACTCTAGGACATCTACAGGCTTTACTAAGTAATCATCGGCTCCAGCATCTAAACCCATTACCTTATCCAAAATCGTGTCTTTCGCTGTCAGCATCAATACAGGAGTCAGCTTACCTGCCCGTCGATACACTTGACACAATTCTACGCCACTCACTTTAGGCAACATCCAATCTAGAATTAGCAAGTCATAGTCTTTACGAAAGGCAAACCACTGTGCCGTTTCTCCATCAGCGATCGCATCAACTGTATGCCCCACCTTCAATAAGGCTGCCCGCAGTGGCTCTAACTGCGATGGGTCATCTTCGACTAGTAAGATTAACATCCCATTTGCTCAGGTTGCCGTAATTTTCGCTTTCTAATTTTAAGATTAAGCTAATACCATTTCACAAAATCCCTGATACAGATACATGGGTAGGGGCGTACAGATGTACATACGTGTCAACTTAAGCTAGAAGCTTAACTGTTGGCTTGCCTCACCCGCCTAGAACTAAAGTTCTTTGGCTTTCAGCTAAACTCTACTGAAGTAGACTAAAGATTTTTGGGTATATTTAGTCATCTTAAGATGACTTTCGCTATTAGCAAGGAACTTCAGTTCCTTGCGGGACATGACTTTCACGTTAAGTTGACACCAATGTAATTCGTAATACTTCGGCTACGCCCTTCTCTACGAGAGGCTGCGCCAACGGCTACGCTCAGGACAGGCTCAGTACAAGTTCGTAATTCGTAATGACGCTCCTACGTCGCTAACGTAATTCGTAATTTTAAAGAGTTTAATTTTATGTTTCAAGTGGGGTTTAAATTCCCACTTGAAACATAGTTATTAATTACGTTTAAACAGCAGCAAGAGTAGGTGCAGCGAATTTAGCATATCGCTCAATGTAGAATTCCTTAGAGTGAGCGATCGCTTTCACAGACTCACGCTCTTTCAAAGCACGTTTCCACTGGCGTAGACGGGTAAATTCCTCTGGCACTCCAAAGCCACGATACTGCTTCAGTGCAGCCCAGCGCTCAAACCAGGGGAAATAAGTAAAATCGACCAAACTGATGGATTCACCAAACCAGTAGGGGCCTTCCCCAGATAGCTTTGCTAAACCTTCATTTTCAATGAATTCCAAGTGTTTGTATAGTTCCTGTTTAGCTTCTTCTTGTTTTTGGGGATCTGAACTCCGCAGCAGGGTAGAAAAAGCGGGAACGAACCTGGTGTTAGCAAAATCGATCCAGATGCGAGCCTGTGCCCTAGCAGCGGGACTGCTAGGTAACAGTGGTGGATTGGGAAATACCTCATCAAGATACTCGTTAATCACTGCTGACTCCCAAACTCGGTTATCACCATGAGTTAGTGCAGGCACTTTCCCATAGGGGGAAACTTTGGTAAACCCTTCAGGCTTATTCTGCAAATCAATTTCAATCAAATCGAAGTCGATGCCTTTCTCTTGGAGTACCAAGCGGGTACGGTGAGCATAAGGACAAACAACTGCACTGTATACTTTAATTTCAGCCAGTCAAGAGAATGTTTCCCTGGCGAGGTATTTTTCCCAATCTCTAGCCCCACACGGAAATTAATATACGTCAATGCTAATAGTAATGGTATGTACTGGAACTGCAAAGATGCGTAGAAAACCAAGCTAGCAATTAGCAGCGTCCACAATCGCAATTTCTGTTGTGCTAAAGACCAATAAATTCCTAACACACTCAACAAGAACAGCCCATAAAAAATTGATATAAAGTTCATTTTTTAGTTATTTGTCATTTGTCATTTGTCATTGGGCATTGGGCATGGGGCATTGGGCATGGGGCATTGATCAATAATTAATAGTTATTCTTCCCCTGCTCCCCCTGCTCCCTCATCTTCCTCATCTCCCTCATCCCCCACTCCCCACAGCCTATGGATCAATCCGAACACTCGTCAATAACTGACCCATCCTTTGCTCAACAAGTACAAAGGCTATATCAGCTTACAATATATGGCAGGTGGCTGTTTGTCGGCTGTTTATGGCTTACCATTGCACCTGTTAGCTTGTGGGGTCTACGTGCAGAAATTTCTTTGTGGCAACAATATTTTACCTGGGTAGCGGTGCGATATGGACTCTTCTATCATCCACTGTCTACCTTCGGTTTAGCCTTTTGTATTGGGATGACTGCTGCTGTTTTAGTTTGGCAAAGTCGAAATATTCTAATCGGACTACCAGAGCAGGAAAAACAACGTTTAGAAAAACAAGTTTATCGAATACGTCAGCAGGGGCCAACTCATCCTCTATGGAAGTGGGTTTGTCATTAAACTTTCTTTCTCGTTGCATATAGCATATATATTATGTACACGTACAGCAATTTTTAGCAAAATATGACTTAACCATACAAAGATATTGCCAAAAGTGGATGCCATACATGAACGAGTCTCAGATTCAATTTAGCGAACGCAAGACTGAAATTGACCTTTACCAACTCCAAGAACTGTTAAATGTTTCAGCTTTCTGGGCAAAAGGCCGCAGTATTGAAGATTTAGGTATAGCCATTGCCAACAGTGAGCCAGTGATTTCCGTCTGCGATCGCAATCGACTCATTGGCTTTGCTAGAGCAACATCTGATGGCATATATCGCGCCACAATTTGGGATGTTGTGATTCATCCAGAGTATCAAAATAGTGGGTTGGGAAGCAAGTTAGTAGAAACCGTTTTGAGTCATCCCCGCATGAGGTCGGTTGAGCGCGTTTACTTGATGACTACTCACCAACAAAGTTTCTACGAAAAGATTGGTTTTCAACCCAATACCACTACTACGATGGTGTTACACAACCAACCTAACCTTGCTTTCGTTCCTGCAACAGAAGTTCCGCTTCAGGAATCACTAGGGGGATAGAGATTTGTAGTCTGCTAATCTCTTGATGTGGTTCCTTCGCAATCGTCGAGGGCAGGATTTCTAACTTTCCTCCCATAACTTCCACCAGAGTCTGATTGATTAATAGCCTCATTCCTGGGGAAAGAGCAGCGTTTCCTTGGTCAATCTGGGTCAGATGATCTTCAGATTTAATTAAATCAATCGGTTCGCTCCAGGGTATGGCATGGGTTGGTACATCCAACCAAATGTTTACAAAATTACTTGTAGGCACTGTGCTGCTAGAAATACAGATGCTGCCTTCCTCCATTTGAGTAATGGCAGTGTCTATTAAACTTATCAATATTTGGCAAAGCCAGAGGTAATCTGCCAAAACATAAATTTCTGGGTCGGCGGGTAACAATTGCAAGGAAAAATTGCGATTGGCCGCCAGCATATAAGTTAATTTATGAACTTCCTCCAAAACTTGAGCTAACGGTCTAGGCTGAATATCTAACTTATTAGTACCGTGTTCAGTTCTGGCAACACTGAGAATTTCATCCATCAGCTTGAGTAGCTTCAGCGTTCGCTCGTGAGCTTGGGCAATAAATTCTCTCTCTTCAGCCCGGTCTTCACACAAATCCGACAAAATTAACTGATGTAAACCTATCAAACCACTGAGGGGCGATCGCAATTCATGGGTAGTCCGCGCCAAAAAACCACCTTTAAACTGGCTCATTTCCCTTGCCATAAGGTATGCCAGGTGCATTTGCTGTAGCTGTTGCGATATTGGTGGCATATCCTGTTCAGCTAATGGCGCTACTGGAGATGAGCTAGATGAAACATTAGGCGATCGCACAAATAATTGACGGAAAATCATACCTAGTGCTATTCCTGCTCCTAGATATATCCAGTTGCTCCAATTCATAATTTGGCAATTATTAACTTGTTAATTGACCACAACAGCGCAAACTAAAGTTCTAGATTTCTCTGTTGTTAAAACCAGGAAGACAACATTATACCTACCTATAGGAATCGTATTTGATTTTTGAAATTATCTACGTAGGCGGGGAGTGGGGAGTAGGGAATAGGGAATAGGGAATTAGGCTTTTCGAGTTGTACCGAGCTTTTTCAGAAATCAAATATTAGTCCTATATATTTGGTTATCACTGGAAATATCTAACTTTATCGCACCTTGCCGCAAAATCTGCCAATTTGTTCCTGTCCATTTAGCAACGGTGGAAGGTACACCCACCCCTGATATTTCACCCTGGTCTTCTAGAGTCAGAACCTTGGGAAACTGAACTTCAATTTCTGTCATCGTTTGCAAAGGCGGCTGACCGGAAAAATTAGCGCTAGTGGTGGCGAGAGGGCCTGTTTGCGCCAAAATAGTTTGGGCGATCGCACTGTTTGGTACTCGAATACCAATTGTTGTTGGATCAATAGGGTTCATAACTTTTGGCACGCGA
>NZ_JAIVFR010000534.1 GCF_020829685.1 Nostoc sp. CHAB 5715
CACTAGAAATTGCTGCGCCATAACGCTTTCCAATGGCGGCAGCTAATTGCCGAAGGGGATAATTTATACTTGTATAATTTACTACATCACGATTCGTGCTGTGTTCTTCTTTTTGCTTATCCTTTTGTAAAAATCCCATAGTCAATAACGCGGAAAGAGTAGTATATCCTGCTCTTGTTAAAAATTTTCTCCGATAAGGCATAAATTACACTTAATAAAAAACACAACACATTGATTATTATTTTACCGAATAAAAATATATTAGTTATTATTTTACCCTTATTCACCCAATATATACGGGTTTTTGCCCAAAAAATATCATAATCTTATACTAAGTGGCAAATATGAAGATTGATGAGTATTACATCTAGCGCAAAATTAGGTTAAACTATAACGCATGTTCGATTTAAATCAACTATTTTACATGCCAGTAGCAAAGATGCTATTATTATATATAACGACCATTCGATATAAATAAGTCCAATCATGCCTAAGATTGTTGACCATGAGCAATACCGTAAAGAACTGCTTGACAAGTGTTTTGATTTATTTGCCCAAAAAGGCTATGCTTCCATCACTATGCGTCAAATTGCTGAAGGATTAAGGGTTTCTACTGGTACGTTGTACCACTATTTTCCTAGCAAACAAGCTCTGTTTGAGCAATTAGCCCAGGAGATTTGTGAGCAAGATTTAAGTGCAGCATTAGCTGAACTAGAAGGAGCGCAAACGCTAGAAGAGTCAATGGAAGCATTAGGAAGACACTTAGTGAAAAACGAAGATTACTTCATTAAATGGACTTACATTTGGATTGATTTTTGCCAACATAAAGATTCTAAAGAAATATTAAAAAATAGCGTTTTTAAGCTTAATAATCAGCGTTATCACGAGGCAACTTGTAATTTTTTGGGTATTCAAGATTCGGTATTAGCTTCCTTTGTCTTGAGCTTTGTAAACGGTTTAATTCTGGAGAAGTTATGGGGTGATGAAACGATTGATTTTATGGAACAATGTACATTATTAGGCAAAATGCTGACGGCATATTTGCCGCAACATACAGCATAAATAAAAACTAAAACGGACTTTCTATCAGGTTTTGAGAGCTAGATTATGTATCTCATGCTTGTTGTATAACTGCTGGATGTATAATAATTAATCTGCCTTTTTTTGATAAAAGCTGACTCATTTAATATAGATAAAGTAATTTTTGAGGAGAGCAAAAGAGATGGTTCAAAAGCTGTCAGAAAAAGCTTCTAAGAAAGGGTTAATTACATTAGTAATTGCAGCTACTGCAATTACGGGTGGAATTGTTGTTTATGGGATTTCTCAGATTGGGTTTGGTCAAACTGAGAAATCAGAGCCAATAGAAACCACGTCCAACATTCAAAAAGTGGCTGCATTAGGACGGCTAGAACCAGAAGCAGAGGTAATTAGCTTGTTTGCGCCCTTAGCATTGGATGGCGATCGCATTGCCAAAATCCTAGTTAAAGAAGGCGATCGCGTTAAAGCCGGACAGGTGGTAGCAATTTTAGACGCACGTGATCGCTTGCAAACTGCTGTACTACAAGCCCAACAACAAGTCAGAGTTACTCAAGCTAAACTCGCTCAAGTGCAAGCAGGAGCAAAAGCAGGAGAAATTCAGGCCCAGCAGGCAAGCGTTGAACGTCTCCAGGCCCAATCCCAAGGAGATAAAACAGCGCAACAGGAAGCGATATTCCGCATAGAGGCACAGTGGGAAGGCGACAGAATAGCGCAAGAGGCAACCATTAAGAAGCTAGAGGCAGAACTCAAAAATGCCGAAGCCGAGTATCAACGTTATCAGCAGCTATACTCCCAAGGAGCAGTTTCTAATTCTTTGTATGACAGCAAAGGCTTAACCGTAGAAACTGCCAAACAGCAAGTAGACGAAGCCAAAGCTGTTCTCAACCGAATTAACACCACTGCTAGCAAAGAACTCGCCGAAGCCAAAGCAGCACTCGCCCGCACTAATGCCACTGGTAGCAAACAAGTTAGTGAAGCTAAAGCCACACTGACTAGTATTGCAGAAGTCCGACCTGTAGATGTTGCCGCAGCCAAGACAGAAGTCGAAAATGCGATCGCCACACTCAAACATGCCCAAACCGAGTTGGTGGGTGCTTACATCAAAGCACCGATGGCGGGACAGATTATCAAAATTCATACGCGAGTCGGAGAAAAAATTAGTGATTCTGGTATTGCAGACTTAGCGCAAACAGAGCAGATGATGGCAGTAGCAGAAGTTTATCAAACTGATATCGGTAAAGTGAAACTAGGACAACAGGCAGTGATTAGCAGTCAGGCATTTCTCGGTGAACTGCGAGGAACCGTTGCCCAAATTGGCTTGCAGGTAAATAGACAAAACGTTTTCAGCAACCAGCCAGGGGAGAACCTTGATCGCCGAGTGATTGAAGTGAAAATTCGCCTTAATCCTGAAGACAACAAGCGAGTTGCAGGTTTCACCAACTTACAGGTACAGACAGCAATTGAAATATAGAGTTGTTGTTCATTGTCTCGTGTATTCCAACATTTTTTATAGAGGGAATTCAATCATGGTTAAAGTCATATACCTTCTGCTTTGTATACTTGGCTTCGTTCTACCTTACTCCCAGTTTGTTCCATTTGTCTTAGAGCATGGTCTTGATATAAAGCTGTTTTTTGAACAACTCTTTGCCAACAAAATTTCTAGTTTTTTTGGCATGGATGTTATTGTTTCATCGCTAGCCCTCTGGACATTTGTATTTTGGGAGGGGACACGTCTAAAAATGCAAAATCTTTGGGTTTATATTGCCTGTAATCTTTTAGTTGGTGTTTCTTTAGGTCTTCCCTTATTTCTTTTCATGCGAGAGCGCCAGCTTGAACAGCAAGCTGACATACTTGGTTATTAAGGGGTTTTCAAAATGTTTTCCAAACTATTTCGTAAAACGCCGCTAGCATGGCGGCAGTTAATGAAAGAAAAAACCCGTCTGGCTGTTGCAGTCGCAGGTATTGCCTTTGCCGATATACTGATGTTCATTCAGTTGGGATTTGAAAGTGCGCTTTTTGATGCAGCTGTGAAACCTCATCGCAATTTACAGGCAGATTTGGTTTTAATTAATCCCCAATTTCAAACTCTGTTTTCTGTAAAAAACTTTTCTAGAGAACGACTATATCAAACATTGGGTTATGACGGTGTTCAGTCAGTGAATTCTGTCTACATTAACACCGGAGAGTGGCGAAATCCCGAAACGCGTCTTGATCGCGCTATTTTAGTTTGGGGTATTGATCCGACACAACCCGCATTCAAATCGCTTGAAATCAAAGAAAACCAGCAGCACCTCAAACAGTTGTATCAAGTTCTGTTTGACCAGGCAGGTCGTCCAGAATACGGGGCAGTTGGCGATATCTTTAAGAAAACAAGCAAATTTGAGACGGAACTGAATAATAAATTCATCTCTGTTAAAGGCTTGTTTACTGATGGTGCCTCCTTTGCTGCCGATGGTAATGTCATCGTTAGTGACTCTACCTTTCTGCAACTATTCTCAGATAGTAAACCCGATCGCATCACAGTTGGATTAATCACGCTTAAACCAGATGCCGATCCAGAAAAAGTGCGATCGCAACTTGCCGCCGAGCTACCCAAAGATGTCAAAGTCCTAATTCCAGAAGAGTTTGCCCAAATCGAAAAAAAATACTGGGAAACTGGCACTAGCATTGGTTTTATTTTCGGTTTAGGTACAGCAGTTGGGTTCATTGTCGGCATCGTCATTGTCTACCAGATTCTTTACTCAGATGTCTCAGAACACTTGCCAGAATACGCCACCCTCAAAGCAATGGGATACACCGATAACTATCTCTTGGGAGTTTTAATTCAAGAAGCATTGTTATTAGCTATCTTAGGTTTTCTTCCTGGATTCATCCTTTCTTTTGGATTGTATCAAGTCACCTACGCTGCGACGATGCTTCCTATTTTTATGAAAATGGAACGGGCGATCCAGGTTTGGATTTTGACAGTGATCATGTGTAGTGTTTCCGCGGCGATCGCAATGCGGAAGTTACGATCTGCTGACCCTGCCGATGTTTTTTAAAGGGGGCATTGGGCATGGGGCATGGGGCATGGTTATTCTCCTTGTCCCCTTGTCTCCCTCATCTCCCTCATCTCCCTCATCTTCCCAATGCCCAATGCTTTATAAAATCCTATGTTGCAAAAATCTTTACCAGAAAATTCCAACTCAACACTTTCTGTTTTAGAATCTGTGATTTCTATCAGTAATCTTAACCACTATTTTGGTGAAGGTGGGCTTCGCAAACAAGTATTATTCGATATTAATTTAGAGATTAACGCTGGTGAAATCGTTATCATGACTGGCCCCTCTGGTTCGGGGAAAACCACCTTGTTGACCTTAATGGGTGGATTACGTTCTGCTCAAGAAGGTAGTCTCAAAATCTTAGGGGAGGAAATTCGTGGCGCTAAAAAGCTGCAATTAACTAAACTTCGCCGCCAGATTGGCTATATTTTCCAGGCTCATAACTTGATGACTTTTTTGACAGCGAGAGAAAATGTGCGAATGTCTTTAGAGTTGCATGAGGATTTTCTGAATCAGGATATTGATGCTAAAGCGATCGCTATTTTGGAAACTGTCGGTTTAGCAGATCGTGTAGATTACTACCCAGAGAAACTATCTGGAGGACAAAAGCAAAGGGTTGCGATCGCTCGTGCTTTAGTTAGTCATCCTAAAATTGTTTTAGCAGATGAACCCACTGCTGCACTCGACAAAAAATCTGGGCGCGATGTTGTAGAAATAATGCAAAAGCTAGCCAAAGAACAAGGTTGTACGATTTTGCTAGTTACCCACGATAACCGCATCCTCGATATTGCTGATCGTATTATTTATATGGAAGATGGTCAGTTGAAGACCGATGGCACAGAATCTACCACAATAAGCAAGTAATACCAATTCGTAATTTGCAAAAATCCATGAATAAAGAATCGCCTCAATTCATCAACCATATTGTTTCAAGTTTGCGGTCAATTGAGGGAATTACAGCCGTCTCATTGGGTGGTTCACGGGCACGGGGATGCCGCGCTGCGCCAGGTGCTTCATGAGGTGCAGGTAAAACGGCAGCTGCTCGAACGTCAGCCGTTCAAACAGCGTGAGCACGTATTCGCCTTCGGTGGTGGTGGCGAAATAGTTGGTGTTCTCGATGCCGCCTTCAATGCCGCGCAGCTCAAGCAGCTCGCCAAGTTTCAGCTCGCC
>NZ_JAIVFR010000535.1 GCF_020829685.1 Nostoc sp. CHAB 5715
TGGTAGATTCCCTAATTGTTGGAAATAAAAGTGAATTCAACCCCAAAAGATTAGACTAATAAAAATTTTCTGGACTAGACTTTTCAAAATTACCAGTAATATGAGTTACATCTGCGGAATGCAGGTTTTAGTACAGTGGGCGCGTAAATAAACATACCATTTCAAATGGCGCAAGAGCTTGGAATACACTTGCGGTACTAGCTACTGACTGGATTTTTTATTCAGTAAGGGTAGCTTAATAGGCTCGGCTAAAGCTGCTTTTACTACTGCTAAACTCCTGGGGTCTGTCAGCATCCAAGGGTGTAGAGCAACTGGTACTATGACTTCGCTTCCTACGGACATTTGTGAACTATTCGCTGGAACAATCATCAAATCATAAGGTGTCCAGATAGACGTAAAATTTAGCTGCCCCAATATTACAGCATCAGAATTTAAATCTTTGAGAAAAATGCTGTCGGGGCGCATTTGTACGCAACCAGGACGCCGGGAACCATAAGCAACCACGGTTCCATGATGGGGCGAAGATATTGTGATAAACCTCTGAACGCGGTTAATTCCTCCCAGTCGCTGGACATAGTAACGGCTGACAATTCCTCCCATGCTGAAGCCAACTAAATCCAGGTGTTGTTCTGGTGCAAAGGTGGCTGTAACATAATCTGCTACTTGCTTTGCTAACTCATCAAGACCCACATTACCATTATTAGGTACGAGATCCAGGGAATATACAGACCAACCCTGTAGTCTTAACTGAGCCGCCATTTTATGAAAAACTGCCTCTGTGTCGTCAATCCCATGTATTAACAAAACGGGATTGCGTTGTTGATTTTCAATGTTCATTTACAAAATCTGGCTAAATTAAGGGGTGTATTTCACTTTTGTAGGTACATACTGCTCTACAAACTGAAGCTGTTGCTTTTCGGATTCTTTAAAAGACATTTTTGCAAAACTGAAATCCTCCCAAAGATAGTTCGTATAAAATTTAACTTATAGCCGGCGCTATTTGCCAACAGGCTATGACCAGAAAGAAAAAGGTACAAGCCCCTAAATTTATTTATGGTTACTGAGCTTGGCCTGAGCGTAAGCGAAGGGCGTAGCCGAAGTATGGGGTTCAAAATGTTTGACTTTTGACTTTTGACTTTTGACTTTTGACTTCCCCGAAGGGGCTGACACTCTCCTCACTGGTTGTTTTCTTCAATCAGCAATTTTCAAACAAAGAAATGTTAATTTTTGTAAAGCCTGCTTTCAGAATCTTGCTCTTAGTTACAGTAAAATTTAATAATTAGTTCTCGGTGTATACAGGTTGCAAGTGCTTGCAAAAAAAACATTTGCCCTGTGGTTTTACTAAAATGTTGATTAAGCACAAGCCTATAAGGGTTGTCACCACAATAGGGTGGCAGAAAGTAGAAAATGTAACATTTTGTCGTAATTTTTAACAATTACGGTCGAGTTTCAAATATAAAAGGTAAAAGGCAGGAGTAATTGTAATGGATTTTATCAAAAAGTTAATTTCGGGTATTCTGGGTTTCATTACCGGACTGTTACCAGGGAAGAAGAAAAGCAACGGCTACTTCTTGGAATTGGACGAAGCCAAAGATGCTGCTAAAGATGCTGCAAAAGAAGTAGCATCGAACGCGAAGAAAGTAGCAGATACAGTTGCATCGAATGTTAAAAAAGTAACAGAGACAGTTGTATCAGAAGCGCCAGAAGCATCCAAGCCAGCTTCATTGAACGGAACAAAAACCGCCGCAGCTAAGGGTAAGGAAAAATCAGCTAAAAATCCCAAACCAGCGGATGTTACGCTAGTGCAAACTGCTGAGGGTCTTAAAGTTGAACCTGGCAAAAATGCAAAAGCCGCAGCAGCTAAAGTCCTCAAAGAGGAGCCAAAAGAAACTACGTTTGCGCCTAAATATCTCGCTCCTTCGGCTACTAGCTCTAATGGTCGTCGGCGTCCAGGGGCAAATATGAGCGCTTACTTAGACATGGCACGTCAGGTTAAAACCCCTGGTTAAATTACAGAGACGCGAAATTTCGCGTCTCTATACTACCGATGAGTTAAGTGTGAATACGCAATATTAAGACAAGTTTACCAGTTGTAGATGGAAGAACTCTCCAAACTAGGAGCGATCGCTTAATTTTCTCCACTACAACTGCATCTTTTTGGGTTGAGGCTTCCTCGTCTAACATTATCCCTCCGACCCGACCTTTGTTGACAGTGAACTCAAAGACGATTTCACCACTGAAGCCTGAAGGAAAGTTTAATTGTTGAAGGTGTTGGGTTAAGTCAGCAATTGCTATTTCATCTAAACCAGTGGCGCTGATAACTTCTAACTGATGGTTGATGGCTGCGTCTGGTATTTCATCTTGTTCCATCTCCTGGGAATCAAAGCTCTTAAAAGAGATATTAACTTCTTTGGCTACTGGGGATTGTGGCGATCGCTTTTGCTGGAGAAAATTTGGAACGTCTGCTGAGGGTGGCGCTGATGGCTTTGAAAGTGATATTTTAGACGCAAAACCACCAGCCGGAGATTTGCAGAGTACCACTAGCTTTATCTTGTTTGCGACCAAACAAAACTAATTGTGAAAGCATCGTTGGGATTCAACCCATTAATAAATCGCCGCATCAATTCCTGACACTTCCATAACGGATCGCCAGATTGGGAACCGGAAGTATCCACCAAAAATACGACATCTTTGGGGACAATTTCATCAATGGAATATTCCAAAGCTGGAATCAGATATATTGCGAAATGCCCGCCGCGTTACGAATTACGTTAGCGAGTCTTGCCTACGGCACGCTAAGGGCGAACGAGCGTCATTACGAACTTGTACTGAGCGTAGCCGAAGTATTACGAATTATTTAACAAACACCAGTCCACTATATAAATGAAAAGCTGAGTCCCAATTAGTCTGTTCCCTACGCAACAAATGAATGTGAGACTTAATATGACCCAGCATTTCTGTTTGATCTAATGTTGTATCTGCAAAGCATGTGAAATCTGACCAAATTTTGACTTGAGGTAGTTGCTGGTCAATCCAACTTGATAAACTATTCCAATTAATTCTGATTGTATTTTGGCTAGCTTGGGGAATAATTTCTAAACCTTGTTGAAATTCATAACCGTTATCATAAAGTCGGAGAATGCAACGTCTACCAGGTATGTGTAAATCACAAAACTGGGCATAGTCTTGTGTTTGAGTTTTCCATTCCAGTTTCCGGTGGGCATCAACATCTACAACTTGTTCAAAAATAGGTAACAGTCCCACTACTCTTGCTGTGACTTCTGACCAGTCAAAGGTAAGAGAACCGAGTTGATTTGTCTCATTACGGCAAACAACAGTACCTTGTGGAGTAGATTCTTGGAAATATTTGACTTGATAAACTTGAATTTGTTGAATTTGAGCTATTGTTGCCCAAAAGCAAGGAATGCCAGCCTGCTGTAACTGTTTACCGTAAAATCTTAGTTCTCCTACTTGGCCAGTGCGGTACAACCTCCAGCCACGACTTGGTAGTACTAGCCTTGCAGTGTAAGGGTCTAGCTGCATAATCTGGGCAAATTTTCGAGATGTTTCTGTTTTGAGTTCGTTACTGAGTGGCTCTAATATTAGTACACCAAGTTCAATGTCACTTGCTTCGGCTGTTGCTTGAGAAATGGCTCTTTGTCTTTCTTCTAGTTCCATTTCTTGTAGCCGTCGCAAACCTTCACGTGCGAGGGTCACTATTCTAGTATTCCTCGTATCTCGCAGCAGTTGCCGATAAACTTTTTCTGCATCCTGGCGTTTTCCAGATACTTCATGCAGCCGACCGAGATAAAATTGTACCCAAGGATGTTCTGGTGATTCTACTAGCAGCTGTTTCAGTAATTTAGCAGCTTTTTGATAATCTTTATGCTCAAAGGCGATCGCAACTTGCTCAATCATGTTTCAATCCACTGGATCAATGTCTCGCGCAAAATCTCCTTTGCGTGAGCTATAAATCATTTATACTTCACAAGTTGCGGTAATCAAGGATAATGCTACTACTGGGGCTGTAACTGCTCTCAGGATACGGCGACCAAGGGAAACAGGCTGAAATCCAAATGCGATCGCATTCTCGATTTCTTGTGTTGTCCATCCTCCCTCTGGGCCAGTAGCAATGACAATTCTTTCTTGTCCTGTCTTACAAAGTTCTGATGCCTGCGGCAACCCCTTCGGGGAACGGAGGAAACCTCCGCTCAGACTTTGCGCTATATCATTTGTCATTTGTCCTTTGTATTGTAAGCAATCTTTTAAATGGGGAAACTCACCACGCGCCACACAGATATATTGCTGGCTGTTTGCAAATGACAAACTCGTATTAAAAGCAACAGGCTCTAAAATTGTTGGTACAAATGAGCGCTCTGATTGCTCGGCGGCTTCCGCAGCGATGCGCCGCCAGCGTTCGAGCTTTTGAGGGCTAGGATGAAGCAAAGTGCGATCGCTCAATACTGGTGCAATACAAGCTACTCCTAACTCTGTACAACACCGCACAACTTCATCAAATCCATTGCCTTTGGGCAACGCTACCATGAGCGTAATTGATATAGGTAATTCTGTTTCTACTGAAAGTGTTTCTAAAACCCGTGCTTGTTCCCCTGCTAACTGCGCTAACCACCATTTTCCTTTACCATCCATTGCAATAAAGCGATCGCCTTCACGCAAGCGCAACACACGCCCCAAATAATGTTGCTGTTCTTTAGTGAGCAAAATTTGCTCTTGTTGGAATTGGGAGGGTGCGATCGCAATTCTTTGCAGTTGAGACATTTTTTTTAATAAATTATTGCCCTGCTGTAGATATCTGCTGTCTAACCCAAGTACGGAAAGCACGAGTTGCTGCTATTTGTCCAACTTTCTTGCTTTCTTGGATAAATCGGGGAATCTCTGTTACCAGCACAGGCGCAAAAGTTGGGCTGCGATCGCTTTGCGAGTATTGTCCACTGTTAAGGACGTAGATTCTTAAGACATTTCCGTTATACCGCCAGAATTCTGGGACTCCCATTGAAGCATAAAGGCTTAACTTGTCTATCTTAGGTCTGGAATATTCCACTTCCAGTACTATGTCTGGTGGTGGGTCTGTATTCAGGTCAATATTTTCTTTGTTGCGGACTAACAATTCATTTTGGATATAGTAACTACTGTCCGGTTCACCTCCTTGCTCTAAATCATCCCGCGTCATAGTCAACGAGCCAGCGCTTTTAACTTCTAAACCAAATTCTTCACACAGCACAAG
>NZ_JAIVFR010000536.1 GCF_020829685.1 Nostoc sp. CHAB 5715
CGATCTTCTTAAACAAGTTACAAAACAACAAAACCGTCAGGTTTTAATCGATGGACACTGGATTTGCGACTTTGCTTCTTGCAACTATTTGGGATTAGATTTGCATCCGCAAGTACAAGAAGCTATTGCTCCGGCCATTAGTAAATGGGGGACTCATCCGAGTTGGTCAAGAGCCGTGGCTTCTCCCGACCTCTATCGCATATTGGAGAAAGCACTATCCAATTTGGTGAAAGCACCCGATGTTCTGGTATTTCCGGCCTTGACACTACTTCACATGGGGGTGATTCCGATGTTGGCAGGAAAAGAGGGTATAATTTTCATTGACAATGCAGCCCACCGCTCTGTTTCTGAAGCCTGTCGTCTGGCTCAACAAGATGGTGCAAAGGTCATAAATTACAGGCACAATGATTTAGATGATTTGGCTGACAAGCTAAAGCGTTATGCCAATGCACCAGTGAAGCTAATTGCGATCGACGGCGTTTATTCAATGTCGGCTAATTATGCCGACTTGCCATCCTACGTAAGCTTAGCCAAGCAATACGATGCCACAATTTATGTTGATGATGCTCATGGCTTTGGCCTAGTGGGTGAAAATCCCACCCCAGAAATGCCTTATGGTCAGTTTGGCAACGGTATTGTCAATCATTTTGGATTGCAATACGCCGAGGATCACATTGTTTACTGTGCAGGACTGTCAAAAGCTTTTTCTTCCTTTGGCGCTTTTGTCACCTGTACTGATGCCAAAATGAAGAGAATGCTGTCAACTGCTTGGACAGCGATATTTTCGGGGCCTTCGCCAGTGGCCAGCTTGGCCAGTGCGATCGCCGGACTGGAGGTCAATCTACAAGAAGGAGAAATGTTACGACAACATATCTATCACCTGACGCAAAAGCTAGTGATCTCAGCCAGAAAAATTGGGTTTGAAGTCGATAACCAAGGCTCCTTCCCGATCGTTAGTGTCGTGGTGGGATCTGTCGAATCGGCCATCGCTGCCTGTAAAACACTATGGAAGTATGGAATACTTATCACTCCGGGTATTTTCCCCGCTGTTCCCTACAATCGCAGTATCTTGCGGTTTTCGATCACTGCGGCCAATACCGAGATTGAAATAGATCAAGTACTGGTTGCTCTCAAAGATATTCACACTCAAATGTCAAATGAACTAATCACCACAAAAAACTAGCTAACTTAATAGAATATTTCCTTATGACACAATCAATCGATAAAACCACGCTCATTTCTAGCACATGCGTAGTTAATTCTTACAACGAATGGGATCCATTGGAAGAGGTGATTGTTGGGATTGTTGACGATGCCATGTTTCCATCTTGGAACACTATTAATCAATGGACTGTTCCTCCGGGTGCGTGGGACACGGTGGAAGAGATTGTTGGGGAAGGAGGTGTCGCTTACCCCACAGAGTTTGTGACTGCTGCAAAAAAATGCCTGGACGAATTCGTACATATCCTGGAGGCAGAGGGTGTGATTGTCCGAAGACCTGATCGTATGGACTTTGCAGCTCCCTATTCCACCCCGGCTTGGCAGATCGATAATGGGTTTTGTGCGGCAAACCCCCGCGACGTTTTTATAGTTGTTGGCAATCAAATCATTGAAGCGCCAATGGCCGATCGAGGACGTTATTTTGAAAGCTGGCCTTATAGATCGCTGCTCAGAGATTACTTTAAGCAGGGAGCGCAATGGGTGGCAGCTCCTAAGCCCCGGCTCCTGGACGATCAGTATGACCCGAATTACCAGGTGGCTGAAGATGGCGAACCAATGCGGTTTGTAACTACCGAATTTGAGCCAACCTTTGATGCAGCAGACTTTGTGCGGTGTGGTCGGGATTTGTTTGCTCAAAAGAGTCATGTCACAAATAGCTTGGGGATTGAATGGTTGCAACGTCATCTGGGAGAAGAATACCGCATTCATCTGTTGGAGTCTCGCTGTCCCCAGGCTATGCATATTGACACGACCTTTATGCCCCTGGCTCCAGGGAAAGTTCTGGTCAATCCAGAATTTTTGGACATCTCAGCCCTGCCTAAGATTCTCAATAGTTGGGACATATTAGTGGCTCCCTACCCACTATTTACATCCACCAACAAATTAGGTGTCATCAGCGGCTGGGCAAATATGAATATGTTGATGTTAGATCACGAGCGGGTGATTGTGGAAAAATCTCAGGAGCCAATGATTCAAGCACTTAAAAATTGGGGCTTTGTTCCAATTCCCTGCTCGTTTGAAAACTATTATCCCTTTGCAGGGTCGTTTCACTGTGCTACCTTAGATATTCGTCGCAGTGGCGGTTTGCAATCCTACTTTTGAGAGCCAGGAAGCACAAGGAGCAAGGGTTTAAGCCTACTCAAAATCTCTGATTTGTGTAGTGCAATCAGTATAGGTCTGAACGCTAGTGCATCTCTCAAAGAGAAGCTTACACTGCAAGAAAAACCTCCTGCCTTCTTCACGATATAGATTTATGCACTTTCCAGTCTCCCCAGTAAAGTCCGCCATTTTCATTACTGCTGCCTCCAGTGGGATAGGAGCCGCCTGTGCTAAAACATTTGCAAAGCAAGGGTTTTGGGTATTTGCAGGAGTCAGGGATCTCGACAAAGGAGCAGCATTACAACAGGAAGCCGGAGACAATATTACTCCGGTACTGCTCGATGTTACCGATTTAGCTACGATTGAAGCAGCAGTAGCTCAGATCAGTGCGGCCCTATGTCAGCAGGATGTATTGCTGAACGGTTTATTAAATAATGCCGCTCAGGAATACATTGGACCTTTTGAGCTTTTGCCATTGGAGTGGGTGCGTCAAGAAATGGATGTTGGCTACTTTGGCTATTTATCTATGATTAAGGCTTGCTTGCCTCTGTTAAGGCGATCGCAAGGCCGAATTGTGAATATTAGTTCGATTAATGGTCGGTGCGTATTTCCAATTGTCGGTAGTGGCTGCGCTACTAAATATGCGATCGAAGCATTGTCTGATGCCCTGCGGCTAGAGTTGGCTCCTTGGAACATTAAAGTAGCACTGATTGAACCCGCCGTTGTGGTTACCCCCCTATGGCAGAAGTCCCAAGCAACCTTTGAGAAGTTGTCTAGTCTAGTCGCACCAGAACAGTTAGCTCTTTACTACCCCTCTTGGGCAAAAGCAGTAGAGAAAGCCGCTTTAGATACTCAACGATATTACACAATGGGAGTACCCGTTGAACAGGCTGTCAAAGTGGTTGCTCATGCCTTGTTTAGCAAAAGACCCAAAATTCGCTATTTACTAGGCTGGAATGCCAAATTAATCGCTGTGGTTCGTTGGCTTCTCCCCGATTGGCTGTTTGATCGCTTGGCAATTTCTGTGTTTCATTAATTTTAAATTTACGAAGAAACTATCAAATATGGAGCAGCGCAATACCCAGGGTATGGGTGTTTTTATTCTCGTTTGGTTGGGGCAAATCCTCTCATTGCTTGGCTCCGGCCTAACTAGCTTTGTTCTGGGTATTTGGGTTTACCAACAGACTGGCTCTATCACTCAATTTGCGCTCATCTCCATGTTTGCCTATCTGCCGAGTGTTCTACTTTCACCCCTGGCTGGTACCCTTGTGGATCGTTGGAATCAAAGATGGGTGATGCTTGTTTGTGATACAGGATCGGGTTTAACCCTTTTGGTGATTGCCTATCTTATTGTTAACGAACGTCTGGCAGTTTGGCATATCTATGGAGCGGTTGTCATCAACTCTATTTTTAGCTCCTGTCACTGGCCGGCATATATGGCAGCAGCTACTTTATTGCTACCAAAACAACATTTGAGCCGTGGGACTGGCATGATGCAGATCGGTGATGCTAGTCGTCTAGTTGCTCCTTTGCTGGGAGGAGTATTACTAGATACTATCCAACTATGGGGTGTGATTCTAATTGACTGCATTACTTTTGCGATCGCTTTCGTGACTTTGGTAGTGGTGCGATTCCCAGAGGTTAAAGCAGTACCTCCATCGACCAAGGGTGCAGTGCTGCAAGAAGCAGCTTATGGCTGGACTTATATTCGGGAACGTGTGGGGTTATTGGCACTTGTGTTCTTTATGGCCGGTGCTAACTTCTTGCTAGGGGTGGTAGAAATTATAGCTACTCCTATGGCTCTGTCATTTACTTCTCCAACAACTTTGGGCACGATTTTTTCTATTGGCAGCATGGGAATATTAGTTGGTAGCTTCTTGGTTAGTCATTGGGGTGCTAAGATGAAACTGATTTATGGTGTTTTGGGTTCTCAACTGATCAGTGGGCTATCAGTTTTAATAGTAGGCTTCCATCTTACCGTTGTAACTTTAACTATTGCTATATTTGTCTCGTTTTGGGGTTTAGCAACGCTTAATGGCTGTAGTCAACTGATCCTTAGAAAAAAGGTTGCGATCGAGGTTCAAGGCAGAGTTTTTGCCTTCAGCCGCACACTTGCGGATGCTACTATCCCTCTAGCCTTTGGGGTTACAGGTTTTTTAGCCGATCAGATTTTTGAACCATTGATGGCAAATAATGGTTTACTGGCACCAACTGTCGGACAAGTTATTGGTGTTGGACCTGGGCAGGGAATGCGTCTCTTGGTCATGATTGTAGGATGCTTAACAGTGTTCATGAGCATTTATGCCTGGCAATTTCCGCGTTTAAGATTTGTTGAAAAAGAATTACCCGACACAATAGGTTTAACTAGCTAAACACAATCACTCAAGGGCATATCCATTCTTTACACTTTTAGCTTCCATTCCATTAATAATTGCACTTCTGTTTGTATACTAAAATTAGTATTTATTACCAACTTCTGCCTTATTGAACTCTAAATATTTACATTTTCTTACTTGTGTTTTTCATCGCATATTGCTCTCTATTCCTAATACCAAAATGATTTGTAGGTAAAACCTCATGAGTTTAGCAACTATTACCCAGGAAAAGCCAACTCTAGAAATTAATGCTTCGCGCCAGTTCACTTCTTGGTTGTACGAGCAAAATATGAGTTTGGCTTTTACTACTTATCAAGCAGGAAAACTATTATTCATCGGTTTACGAACAGATGGTAAATTATCTGTATTTGAACGTACCTTCAATCGGTGCATGGGACTATATTCTCATGGCAACAACTTGTACATGAGTTCTTTATATCAGTTGTGGCGGTTTAAAAATATTTTGGAGCCTGGTCAATCTCATAATGACTACGATGCTATTTATCTACCACAATTGTCATACTTTACCGGAGACTTAGATATTCAC
>NZ_JAIVFR010000537.1 GCF_020829685.1 Nostoc sp. CHAB 5715
AGAGAACCATAGCGCACCTACGATATTTAGACTGCCACAGAGGATCAAGGCATTAGTCGCACCAAAATTATGTCCCAAAGTTCCAGCTAACAGATTCCCAAAGGGCATCATACCCACCATTGCTAGAGCATAAAAACTCATCACCCGTCCGCGCTTATCCTCGGCAACTAGGGTTTGGATAATCATATTACTACTGGTAATCAGGAGGATGGAAAAGCAGCCTGTAAACACCAGTATGATTATGGATAATCCAACTTGACGCGATAGTGAGAAGGAAATCAGACTTATCCCAATCAAGACTTGAGCGGCTACAATCAAACGTTCTAAGCCCGCAATCCCTCGCCTGAAACTCAAATACAAACAAGCAAACAACGAGCCAATGGGCCCTGAGGTGCTGAGGTGAGCCATCGTAGTTGCATCCCCATTTAAAATCTTAGCGGCGAAGACGGGCATAAGCGCGACATGAGACATTCCGACTAAACCTTGTAACGCCAGTATTAATAAAATTGCTCTAATCGGCTGGAATTTGGAGACATATTCAAAGCCCTCCCGCAATTTTTGCAAAGTATCGCTCAAGCTCGTTAGGGTCAACGTGGGTCTGACTTTCAGCCGCATCGCTAGCAGGGTAAAGATGGCAGGGATATAGCTGAGGGTATCGTAGAGAAAACAATATTTCACCCCTAGCGTCGCAATCAAAATCCCGCCCATAGCCGGCCCCAATACCAGCGAGGAACTTAACATCACTGAATTCAAGGCGATCGCATTACTCCAATCGGCGCGATCGTCTACGGTTTCGGTGACGATTGTATGACGCACGGGCATATCTAATCCCTTGAGAAAACCATTGAGAACACTCAGTACCAATAGGATGGGAAACGTAATGGAATTCCTAAAGGTAAGAATCGTTAATGCCAGGGAAACGCTAATTCCCAATATCTGCACCACCATTAACAAGTCACGACGACTCCAGCGATCGGACAATACGCCCGAAAACGGAATCACTAATAACGTAGGTAAAAATTGTACAAAGCCTGCAACTCCCAACAACCAAGCCGATTTAGTTAAATCGTATACCAGCCAAGGAATAGTTAATTGCTGGGTCATAAATGTCCCAGACATTGATAGTAACTGTCCACTAAAAAACAGGCGAAAATTACGCCAGCGAAAGGCTGGTAAATACTGGTAAATGATATTACTTACGCGATCGCCTAGTTGTCTGTTCCAAATTTTCATTAGGAGAATTATACTATGTTCTACTAAATCTTAGATTAACCAATATTTAGTTTCACTAATAATTATAGGATAATTGCGTAGTTTACCGCCGCAGGCATCGCGTCTGGTTTTGTAGCAAGCTTGCTGATTCAAAGGTTAAGCCTTATTCCTAACGGCATCCGGTGTAATTGCTGCATACTGCTGGGCAGTTAAGGTTGCTTCTTTAACATCGACTTGTTTTGGCACAACTTTCAGTTCATACAGAAGATCCGCAACCTTTTGTTGAGCGCTAATTACTTCCTCAGTAATTGGTCTCATGTCATATTTTCTTCTCGTCAGCGTCAACTCCATAGTATCGACATCAGTCTTGACCTTCGGTGCGAGGATTTCGGCAGCAGCCCGCCTGTTTTTGTTTGCCCACTGCCCAACTTGGTAGTACTCTGACAAAATTGCTTTCAAGAGTTCAGCATTATTAATTGCAAAATCTCGTGAAGCTAGGTAATAAGCTCCTGGCGTCTTAATTCCTTGCGCGTCTCGTAAGATCCGAATACTGCCTTCCCGTTGCAGCTTGATCAGATTAGGATCACTTTCTACAAAGGCATCAACCGTCTTGCTCAAAAACGCTGCTCTTCCATCTGCAATGGTTAGATTCACTGATTCAATATCACTGATTTTTAACCCTACCTCTTCAAACGCTTTCACTACAAAAAAGGTCTGAGCCGTCCCTCTAGAATAAGCAACTTTTTTACCTTTAAGACCTGCCAATGTTTGGATTGGAGAATCCTTTAGCACAATAATTGCGGAACCTTTTCCAGTACCTGGTGGGATATTAACTACATAAATCAGATTGGTACCAGCTGCCTGAGCAAAAATGGGTGGCGTTTCGCCAGCAGGTCCAAGGTCAATGCTACCCACATTTAAGGCTTCTAAGAGCGGTGGCCCGGACACAAATTGAGACCAAGTAACACCTATTCCTTGAGGAGCTAAACGTTTTTCAATTACGCCTTTTTCGTGGGTTAGATCCCCGGAAACTTGGTAGCCAAGTCGAACGAGCTTGGTACTGCCTTTATTGTTACTAGTGGCATTAGTACTCAAGGTTGTACTGCTGCTATTGCCTGTGCTGCGGTTATTTGTTCCACAACTGACTAAGGCAGTAAAAGACGCTAACCCATAAAAAGTGTAAAGTAAATCACGCCTGGATATTGAGTACTTTCCAATTTGCGGTCTGACCATAACTTTCTACCTCATCTTGACCTTTTTTTAATTTTTAATTTCGAGGAGCGACTTGACGCTGATACCGTGGGAGCAAAATCTCTGCAAGCTGACCGAATCGATTAGAGGGTTCTATCCTTGACAAGAAGGCTAGATCAAATCGCATCCGGTTTGGTGTCAAAACTAGTTTTTCCCCCTCTGCTCTCTAAAGTGGAGAAGAAAAGGGGGAGTAAAGTTTTGTATTTGAAAGAATTCACAACCTTTAGCTAGCTGAACTTTAGAAAGGACGGCTTCCTCGAATGCTAACCCGCTTCAAAATCCGGGTTGCGTTGGAATTAAATTCGGGGCGATAGTGAGCCGTTGCCTGGTTGTCCCAATAAAGCAGGTCGCCCTTGCTCCAGTGGTGTTGATAAACAAAGTGGGGTTGCTTAATGTGTTCCCGCAACCGCTCAATTAGCTTTGCCCCTTCCACTGGGTCGTAATCAACAATATCTACCTCGCTAGCGGCATTTAGGAAGAGAACTTTCTTGCCAGTATCTGGGTGAGTGCGAACCAAAGGATGGGTAGCAACTCGTTCACCGGGTTCAACGGAACGACCGGCTGCGTAGGCAGGCTCAGGATACTCATCCCGATACTTGCCATAGAAATTAAAATGGCGCAACTGCAAACCAGCAATCTGCTTCTTGGTAGCATCATCTAGTTCTTCGTAAGCCTGAATCAAATTCACCCAATAGGTATCAGGGCCATTCTCAGGTAGTTCTACCCCATATAAAAATGAACCGCTAGATGGTGTAGGCAACCAGTCGTGGTCGATATGGGGTAAAAGTTCCCGATAGTTGGGTGCAAGATTGACGGAACTTTCTTGGGAGGCAGCATTTGCAAGAGTAAGAACAAGGGGTGGCAGGTACGGCTCCGTTTCTCCTTTACGGATATAAGCAGGCTGTTGGAGAATGTCGCCAAAGTAATTCGCAAACGCTAATAATTGGTCGTCAGTCAATTGTTGATTTTTGAAGATTAGGATGTGGTGATCACGCCACGCCTGCTTGAGTTGCAGGATTACTTCTGGTTGTGCTGCAAGACTAGCATCTACACCAGTAACAACTGCTCCTAAAGCTGCTCCAGTAGGCGTAATCTCAATTCGTGTTGCAGTAAATGTCATAAAAATTTCTCCTTGCACTTTGTAGTTTGTAGCTTACGAAAGCACTGGTTGTGCTTCTTTAGACTCAGCTTTCTCCTTGAAGACAGTTGGTACTTCGGAACTGAACGCTTCACCTTGAACCACTTCTGAGCGGAAACCATCAACTCCAACTGGAACATCCCCAGTAATGGTGGTGCGATATAGAAGACGCTCGACATCCAAATGATCTAAATCAAATTGTCTTTGAGGGTATCAACTACTGTTAAGATATTTGCTTCAAGGCGAGAAATCCTATTATTAATATTTG
The DNA here is from genome assembly GCF_020829685.1 of Nostoc sp. CHAB 5715. Classification (GTDB taxonomy): domain Bacteria; phylum Cyanobacteriota; class Cyanobacteriia; order Cyanobacteriales; family Nostocaceae; genus Nostoc. The sequence goes on from NZ_JAIVFR010000537.1 coordinate 3,870, forward strand.
CCTCAATTTGAGCTAACCTGTAAATAGATCCAATTACAGCAATCAGCCCCAAAATAATAGTTAGAGCATTGTTGACATCAATTTTCATGATTTAAAATCCGACTGATAGATATCAAAGTTTTCCCCAAAAACTGATAAGGGAAGAATTCTAATTGAAATCTTCCTTGTTCAGGAAAGTTAACTTGATAGTTTTTAGTCAAATTAATTACTTGAGAGCTAGCAACTAGTTTATTAGGGTAGTCAATCAATATTTGGTCTAGCTTGCCAGCAGTAACATAATTTTTGGTCAACCTACTTTTTGGTTGGATTGTGATAATAAGAGAGGCATCATTATCAAACAAGTAAGGAATGAGTACAGAATCAACTTTTTTTAAGTCCCATCTATATTCATTCCGAAAGATTAATTGAGTTTCAATCATTTACTACTTGCTAGTCACAATTGGATATGTTCTACCATCAACACTGACAAATGACTGAGGTTTGTTTGATGCTTTAGACAAAAACTGTCTAATTTCATTAATTGTTGCTCCGGCTGGTACGGGAATACTTTTGTATTTCTGCTTCCCATCTTTGGAATTACCAATCGGAACCTTGATACTTCCTGCACCTTTGGAGCCGCGAACAGCTATCGTAGTGCCTTTTTTGTTTTTTACCCCAGCTTGAGGAACGGCTTTAAGTCCAAGCGCTTCAGCCGTAGACTTCAGCATAAAAACATATCTAGCTGACCCGCCTTGTGTTCCAGTTTTTTTACTTGTTTTTTTAGCAGCAGCAAACTGGACTGTGACACGGGGGCCTAATTTTGTACCTTTTGGCATGGTTTTACCTCTTTAGCCTTTTTATTTAAATAGGTTTAGAGATAATCAATGGCGTGGATAGTTACATCACCATTGCTTGCGGCCGCAGTATTGAAGGGTAGATTAGCTGAGATTGTAGCATTGCCAGTTTCAATATCAAACTGAATTTGAACGTTGTTAGGCTGGTTTTCGGTTGGTGTTACAGCTTTTTCAGTAGCAGCTAAAACGCTAGCTATTTCTAATAATGCTTCTGGAAGAGTATCAGAATTTAAATCACCACCACCATTAACAAAAACCGAGTAGGTAGAACCCAAATAATCGCTTGCAACAATATCAATCGAACCATTTGATTGAATATATTTTTGTTCTGAAGAATTGATTTTATCGGAGAGGTAGGTAAGAAAATATACCAGTTTCTTTTCCATTTAAACCCTATTCTAATTCCCTTGTTCAGTAGCTTTTTGATAAGCTGCAATAAATAATCGCTTGAGTAATGTAGAAGCCTTGCAAAGGTGATTAGCTTAATAGCTAGCCTGCCATTCACAAGAAAAACCGTATCAAGTTCTACTCCTC
>NZ_JAIVFR010000538.1 GCF_020829685.1 Nostoc sp. CHAB 5715
AAAGCCAAAGCTCCGCTAACGCGTAGCGTCTCGTAGAGAAGTATTTGTCCTTTGTCTAGAGTCAATCAATATTTAATTTCAGTAGACCGAAAAGTTTTGAAAGTTAACGAAAAAATCAGGGTTTCAGGCGATGCTTTTCGGCTTTCCGTCACGACCACAGGCGATCGCTCTATTTATCCATCTGGAACAGAGGTGCTTGAAAGGTAGATTGGAAGCTGATTATGATTCATTCCTCGCAATCACCCTTTGTACATTTCCCAAAAAACGGTATCATGCACTACTATTTTTGAGCGATCGCAGAACTTTTCAGTCTACTGATTGTTGCTTACTGATGCCGTAATTCTCGATATCTTCCCATTCTTGCGCTCCTGCTATAACTGCCATAATCGCAATTACTAAAATGTCTGTGAGTTGATGTTTTTTGGTTCGCTCTATTCTGGGGTCATTAAATGTTAAAGTCTTACAGTCAAATTTTATTGAACATTCTACTAGGGATTACTGCCCTTCTTTCAATAGGTGTTGGTTTCCTTTGGCGGTATCCTTTCGAGTTATTAAGTCACGGCAGAGTTTATTACTTTTTAGTCTCTTTACTCATCACTATCGGGATTTTGTGTGCTTGGTTCGCTGGAATTCGTTGGCAAGGCACACTGTTTTTTGCTCTTGCTTTGCTAGCGTTTAATAGCGTTTGGATATTACCTTGGTATCTGCCTAATAGCCACCAAGGGCGAGGCGAATCTCTTAGAATTATAGAATTTAACATCAATAAGAAAAATACTCAGTTGACCAGGGTCGCTAATCTCGTTGAACAGCAAAAGCCTGACATAGCTGTATTAATCGAGATCAGCCCGCCAGCTATGAAGGAACTAACCGGGCACCTGCAAGATACTTTACCCTTTGCTTACCGGACTCGTGGTGGTGGGTTGGCTGTTTTTAGCCGCTTTGGGTTGGTAAATCCTCAAGGAAAGACACTAAGTGCAGGAATGATTTTAACCACATCTGTAAAAATTGGCACTAAAAATATCACTTTGGTAGCAGCCCACCCTTCAGTACCGATCAAACCTGATCTTTTTACTAGGCGTAACACCGCATTAGCTGAAGTGACTCAGTACTTGCAAACTCAAAAGGATAAAAAACTAATATTTATCGGTGACTTAAACCTAACTCCTTGGTCGCCCTACTATAAAAGACTAGTTGAAAAAACGGGACTACACAATACAAAACTAGGCTTTGGAGTAGAACCTTCATGGATTGAACCGGCAACTCAAGTTCACTTACCAGCCTTGATTATAGGCGTACTTAAGCTGCCTATAGATCATATTTTTGTTAGTAATGATATCAAAGTCGTAGATTGTAAAACTATCAAAGGTGGAAATTCCGACCATCGGATGCTATTAAGCGATTTAGTCATTTAAAAATGGTCATCATCCAGAAGAAACTCTTTCAAGAAAAAAATCCAAATTATCATTAGGATAATACTCTTTTTTTTCTTCTCCAAACTTGAATAAATATATCGTTTTGTTGCCAATGAATCTGATAGATGAATCTTCAATTTTTAACATTGTTCTTTCCTGCAACTCTACAACATAAATATCTGGATTTAAAACTAAGAATTCTTCCAGTCTTTGTTCTCTTGTCTCTCCATTGTGATTTGGTATTACTGCATTTGTATAGTGGGGGTTTATTTGAAAAGGAACTAAATTCAATCCTTGAAAACTTATCGGTTCAATTATTGGCATATCATTGTATTTTTTTCTTGTCTGATAATGTCAAGTCTTCTATAGGATTGTCATTTTGTATACAACACTCAGTAAGGGCACAGCATTGCTGTGCCCCTACTATTCCATACTATTAAAATTGGCTATATTGCTCCTCTACGAAGCATTTTGCAACTCGGCTGTGCGGACTGAAAGCTGCTGTGTCTGATTACCTCGTTGCACTTTCACCTGTAATACTTGACCAAGACGACTGTCTTCCACAACGTTCTGTAATTGTTCAGCACTGGTAATAGCTTTACCATCAACTTGAAGAATTACATCCCCGCGCCGGATACCCGCAGATGCTGCTGGAGAATTGGGGACAACTCGCATTACAAAAACACCATTAATTTCTGGTATCTGAATAGGAGAATTGGGATCGGTGTTATTTTGCTTGGCAAGTTCCGGTGTCAAAGTTAACATTTGCACGCCCAAATAGGGGTGAGCAACTTTGCCATCACGTTGCAGTTGCGCTGCGATCGCTTTAGCTTTATCAATAGGAATCGCAAACCCAATACCCATCGCGTCAGGACGAATGGCTGTGTTAATGCCAATCACTTCACCTTGGCCATTTAATAGTGGCCCGCCAGAGTTACCAGGGTTAATGGCGGCGTCTGTTTGAATGAAGTCCAAGCGTTTGTCACTAATGCCGACTTGGGCGCTGGAGCGTTTGAGGGTACTGACAATTCCCAAGGTAACAGTGTTATCAAATCCCAAAGGATTACCAACTGCGATCGCCCAGTCTCCTACTTGGACATTACTGGAAGAACCCAAGGGCGCTACTGGCAAATCGTTACCAGCATTAATCTTGACTACTGCCAAATCTGTGACTTCATCAATACCTTGAACTTTCCCTTCAAAGGTGCGACCATCTTTGAGCCGGACTGTTACTTTATCAGCCTTATCGACCACATGAGCATTAGTCAGAACTAACCCACTCTTGTCAATAATGAAACCTGAGCCTACACCCCGTAACTGCTCAGGAGGAATCTGTTGGGAGAAACCCTCACCAAAAAACCGACGGAAAAAGGGGTCTTCCATAAATGGATCAACCCGACGAGTAATTGTCCGCTCAGTATCAATCCGAACAACTGCTGAACCAACACGATTCACTGCTGCTGTGACAAAGCTACTGTTACTGATCGCAGCAGTGGCTGGTAATTGCCGTTGGGCAATCAGTTGTGAAGTATCAACACTTACTGGGGGTGCTGGTTCGGCTTGGGAAGGTAACACTTGCAATGTGCTAACGGTTAGCACAACTCCTAGCGCGATCGCTAAAACATGAGTACTGAGTTGACGTAAAGACCTGGGTAATTTGAGAAATCGCATAATCACAACCTAATTTATCAGCTTAATTGTTGCTTAGTCGTGACAAATCTATTTACAGTTATTTTTACAAAATTGACGCTGGCTTTTTACTTGGGGTTTCGCCTGCTCTCCCCAATAATGGGGTTAGGGCATTTTGCGAACTACCTGTAATCAACTTAATGGAAAATTTAACCCAAAAGCTATTATGGACATTCACCCTTTACAAGTTCGGTTTTTACCCATCAATAAAACTTTTGGATCGCGAATAAGACGGGCTTACTGTTTGTTCTAACGCTAACTTTTGAATAAAATTTCATTCCGACTAGCTGCGCCTAGCTGGGGTAAAGAGTTGATAGCTGAGTGGGGAGTGAGGGCAACAGGAACGGTTAGAGGTAGTTGTAATTGTTTTACAACCCTTTGCAATAGCTGGTCTTGTCCAGTCCGCAAACCCCAGACATTTGTCCCCCGGTTAATAATAGCAAACCAAACCAAACCGCGATCGCGTGTGGGCATCACTCCCGCTAAAGCGCTAACATCGCGCAGAGTACCAGTTTTGATCACAGTAGCAAGGGGAATGTGTCTGGAATGTAGTGTCCCCCGGTGATCAAATCCAGACATGGGGAACAAGTCAGCTAGATTTAGTTGATGGGTAGATGCTTCAACTTGAATAGCCATCAACATAGCACAAGCAGCTCTGGGGGAAATGCGATTTTCCGGTCCCAGTCCAGAACCATTGATTAACTGAATTTCCACTTGTGGCACTCTTGCAAGGTGAGCAGCAGTTGATTGCACTACAGTTGCTCCTCCCACTGAATCTGCCAGCATCTCTGCCATATCGTTGTTACTGTAAACATTCATTTCCTTAATGAGTTGCTTCAAGGGCAATGAACGATGACGCAGTAACAAAGTCTGTCGAGGGTTTGGTTGCGCCTCAACTTTCACCGCACCAGCAATGACAACTTGAGGCATGGGCGTTCCCTTGGGCATGATTGAGTGTGTATAAATAGCGGGGCGGCCCCAAGTCGCACGATTTAGTGTTTGCTTGAGCATCAGACCTGCTAGCATCGGCTGACGTTGGAAATTCATAGCAAAACTGCCAGTAACGATCAAATTTCCCTTTACCTGCTTGATGCCTATTTTATTGAGAGTATTACCAAGAGCGATCGCTTCTTCCCAAACAAATAAAGGATCGCCATTACCAGTAATTACCAAATCGCCCTGCACAACCCCATTTACCAGTGGCCCAGTGGCACTAACTAAGGTATCAAATTGGTAGTTTGGCCCCCAAGTTTTCAAAGCAACTAGTGAAGTAGCAATTTTGGTTAAAGAGGCAGCTGGCAGAGGTGTTGTGCCTTGGTGATTTGCCATCAGCATTGGCCCCGACTGCATCCAAATTCCCTGACTCTGGGCCAGATTTTGCGCCACCAGTTTCGATGTTATTAACGCCTTTAAATATGCTTGCACCGTAGTCGCCCCAGCTGGATTGGGATCAGGGGCAAGAACCAAGCCAGGGCTACTTTGCCAAGTCAAAGCATCTAAGGCATCTAGAGGCTTGATTTGTACCCCGGCCATTTCCAGCCAGAGCGACACCAAACCTGAACCCAATAATTCCAGCATATTTTATTCCTCTGTTATCATCTGATACGTTGTTTACTGTGCTAATATACAAGGTTTTTTACGAAAATCAGTATTGAGTCATAAGAACTGCTGTTTTTCTCATCTGTAAGTAGGGTGAATCATATTGTTTTCGGCTCCTTTGAGAATGCCAAAATGCCCATTCCTCATGAAGATAGCTGTATGGGAATAAAAAATCTCTAGCTGAGGCAATGATATGAATTAGTTATAAGAAAAGTTTATGGACAGGTATGAAGCGATCGCATCTCATCAAAATAATTCGTAATTCGTAATTGAATTAGTTAGTTAAGGATTCATACCCCGACTAATTATAGACCAGCAATTTTAGAATTTAGTACAGGACTCAAACCCCAAAATTACGTTAGCGCAGTGCGAAATAGTCCGCGAATGTAATTACAATTACGAACTTGTACTGAGCTTGTCCTGAGCGTAGCCGTTGGCGCAGCCTCTCGTAGAGAAGGGCGTAGCCGAAGTATTAGTCATTTGTATTTCAAAGGACAATATTAACGATTGCAATGTACAATCTAGACGC
>NZ_JAIVFR010000539.1 GCF_020829685.1 Nostoc sp. CHAB 5715
ACCTCTGGGCGAATCCGCCAAACTAACAGAAGGTCGCTACATATATACAGATAGAAAGCCAAGGGGTGAGCTTGGCTTTCTATACTTTTGTATTAAGTGGTAGTTGGCATTTTCTCTTCTGCTGCTGTTTGATACCCTTGATACCCGTACTTCTTCGCCAACTCGCCCAGGCTGCCCTTGGATTTCTTTGACTTCTTCCAGCCCAAAGGCTTATAATACCAGACTTTCCTTTCACTGTGCCACTGCAAGCCTGCCGCTTTCAAGGCTTCCCGGTTTGGCTTGGTATCGCCCGATACCCATATCCAATAGCCAATCAGGGCTATTTCTAAAGAACGCAATTTTAGCAGCTCCAGCAGTTTTTCCATCAATTCAGTTTCCACATCTCCCTTGTAGGTGTAGGTTTTCTGCTCACCGTCTGGGGTCGTGTGGCTAGCTTGTCCTTCGCATCGCTTCAGGGCTTCATGGTACTGGCGGTTAATCTCTTTCATGATGTCTTCATCACCGCCCCGGTCGGGATGATTTTCAAGGGCTAGGTTTCGGTACAGGGTTTTGATTGCCTCAACGGTGTTCGCTTGTGCAAAGTATTGAGTGGTCATTCATTTTACTCCTCTAAGGTTCAGGTCGTTCCTGAACCTCTGCCCCTCTGGCGAAGAGTGGGGGTAGCAAGGGCAAGCCCTGAAAAAGCCGAGGGGTATCACCCAGCCTGCACGGAGCGGAGAAAAACGGAGCGTAGGAAGGTTGGGGAGACGGCTTTTTCACCGCAGGCTTGGGGCTTGACCGCACGAGGGGCAACCGCCCCTTAGTTCTTTGGCTGGCATTCCAAGCGTAATCTGGTACGGTCGCCCTCGTCTGGGTCGTCCGTAATCAAGTCAACAAATTTATCCCATTGTTGGGAGGCGAATTGAGATACCTTTGCTACATAAGGGTTTTGCTTTTTAGCCTTAACCGATAGAGGCACATCTTGAGGAAAAGCGATGTAATAGCTGCGACATAGAATCAGGGGTTTACCGCCAACAATCAGAAAAGCATACAAGCAGGCAACAACAGCGATAAATACCCATGCCTCATCAATTTTAAGGTTAGAATCTTTTATCAATTCTCTTAATTCCCTCATCGTGGTTCCTACTTGTGAAACTGCTTACATTGAGAGTTAAATTTAGCAACGCTGCCTTGCGTGCATTCCAGACGGGTTGTTTTTTGCAGGAGCCAACCTAGCTGCTGGCTGGTGCGCTGCTGTTGTTGCCAAAGCATATATAATCCGCCCATGTTCAGCACCAACAGTCCCACCATGCCCCATTTAATGAGGGTGATGGTTTTGCTGGTGCTGGCTAGTCCGGTCAAGGTATTGCTCGTACTCTCGACGGACGTTAGGACAGGAGAAATCTTCGCCATAAGCTCGTTGAGATTCTGGCTGAGATTCTTTTGCAAGCCCTCTAACTTCTTCTGCAAGTTTCGGCTGTCCTTGGTTGAGGTCTGCGGTTGCTTGTTTCGTTCGTTGAGATGCTGCGTTAATACGGTCAATGTATCCGTGAGCTTTTTCGAGACTTCCGCTAAGTCTGCTGCTGCCTCGGCTTGATTGGCGATCGCCGCTAATGCCTGAAGGTTTGTTGCTGTCCATGCTTGTAAATCGGTAGAGAACTGGTCAAAGGTGCCGCGCCACTCTGCGGGCGCGTCCTGCATCAAAATTTGTAATTGTCCAATCGCCAGACAGATAAGAAATAATGGGTCGTCCCGGTCGGTCATGCCGAGCCTAAGCACCAGGTCTAACGCCCTCGCTCGTTGGTCGGGTGACAGGTCACGTAAGGCGCGGTCTAGCAGGTCGCTATCCTTGCCATTGGTGGCACTCATGACTGTTGCGCTGATGCAAACACGCCAGCGGTATCAAATTGGGCATAAGCCTCGCGGAGGAACTTGCGGATACGGCTTTTTTCTATCAAATCGAAGTTATTCGTATTTGGAGTAATGGCTTCGCCAAAAGTGAGGGATTGAGCATCAAGCCGATTCTTGGCGATTGACCCCGTTAATTTGGGAAAATCAAGCGTCACCGCTTCATATTTCTCAATAAGTTTTTGTAAGGTTTTATCGGTGTTCAGGGCTTCAAAATCATCGGCTCTGCCATAATTTTTGCAGATAACGTACTTCACTTTGTCTTGAAAATATTCGAGCGTTTTTTTTAAAATTTGTAAACTGTCATAACCACCGTCGGTGATATGCCAAAGCTGAAATTTCACGCCTGCTTCCTGACTGATTTCAAACAAATCGTTTTGTTCATACCAATTTTTTAAAGGGATAAACACTTGGGCTGGTAAGTTAATCAAGGTGCGCTGGTTAATTGCTGTATTAAAGATGGCATTAGCGGAATCTTCCAGGCGTTCTGCTTCACTGAAGACCGCTAACTGAAAGCTGGCAACCTTACTGTAGCAACGATAGCAATCTGCATTGCTCCGGTCAGTGTCGAAACAGCTAAATACTAAACGCTTATCTAAATGATATTGAATGGCTGTTTTACAGACCATCGATTTACCGCATCCGCCTTTATCCCCACCAAACAAAATTGCTTCTGCCATTATGTTAAGTTATCCCCTTGGATAATTTGTAAAGGGTCATTTTCTGTTATTTAACTATTTGACAGGTTTTTAATTATTATTTCTTAAAATGAGTCTTGTACCGTATCAAATGCGGCGGAAGTTACAACGCCATGCTTCCAGCAATACGGCACTGCTTATCCCCGTTGTCGGCGGATGGTTTATTTTATCCTTCATGGTGACAAGTTTCGGGGGCTTTGCAGAAGGGGTTTTCCTGCTTCCTGTGCTGGCAGGATTGCATTACTTCTGGGGGCGGCAGGTACTTGGATATATCTTCGGATATGTTCGCAATAAAGCTGTCGATCTGGATACTTTCTTTAGCCTCCATGAGGAGTTCTGGAAAAAGTATATTGGTGGTCTGGCTATCTCCGTATTTCTGTTTATGGCTGGGGGATGGGTGGGGACGCTTCTGTCCCTGATTGGGGCATGGAAAGCTAGGAAAGATTTGATGATTCCTTTGGCAGTGGAATTTGAAGGGGGGACGCGCCCTGTGCCCCATTGGTGGCTGAAAGAGGAATATGATGACTTGCGTCCTGCGAATGATGCGGGGGTTTTTTTTGGCGGGTTATGGCTTCCTACCACTGAGGTCAATACGCATTTTCTGCTGGCAGGGACAAACGGCAGCGGCAAAACCAATCTGCTCCGCCTATATATGCAGTCCACCTTGCCGCGCTGTGGCACACAGGACAGGGCTTTAGTCTATGATGCCAAATCTGAATTTATACCCCTCCTGGCAGGGATGGGGGTTCGGGATTCCCTGATTAAAGTCCTGAATCCGTTTGATGCGCGGGGCTATGCCTGGGACATGGCGGAAGACCTGACCAGGGGGCGGGATGCCGTTGCCCTTGCCAGTATCCTCTTGCCAGAGAAAGCCAATAGCGGCGGTAACAATGAGTTTTTTGACAAAGCGGCGCGGCGTATCCTGTCTGGGGTGACACGCCTGTTTATGCGCTATGCGCCGGGGCTGTGGACATTACGGGATGTGGTGCTGGCTGCTCAATCTTTTGAACTGGTCACAGCATTATTGACCCAGGATAAGCAGCTACGGCGCAACCTGTCTGTTTTGGGGGCGGGTGATACCGTTGGTAACGTCATGGCAAGCGTTGGCGCGGTAATTGGTGATGAGTTGGAGACGATCGCGGCGCACCTGGATTTTCATCAGCAGGAGGGGCGAAGATTCACCTTAAAAGAGTGGTTTGACCAAAATTATATTCTGATGCTGGGCTGTGATAGGGAAAGTGAAGCAACCCTTCGCCCCTACAACCAACTAATTTTTACCCGGATGGCGCAAATGCTGGCTAGTCCGTCCAACACAGGGGGTAATACGTTTATCATCCTTGATGAGTTACCGAGCCTGGGCAAGCTGGACAAGATTGAAGAGGTTGCCCGCATTGGGCGCAGTTACGGCGGTAGCCTGTGTATTGCCTTCCAAGCCTACACTGACCTTGAACATATCTATGGGGAGAAGATAGCCAACAGTCTCATCGGACAATGCGACAAAGCGGCGTATCTCCGCGCCCGTGACCGGAAAACAGCGGATTGGGCGAGTAACCAGATTGGACACATGAAAAAAACCTGGCGGTCGGAAACCGTCGGAACAGGAACAAGTCAAGGGCGGTTGATGCCGCTATCCGGCACGGTCAGCCAAAACCAGTCTTTCAGTGAGCAACGGGAAAGTGATCCTGTGGTCAGGCCGGAAGATGTGATGAACATCCCTAAACCTGACAAACGGGCGGGAACAGGGGTTAAAGGCTTCTTCCGGTGTGACCAGTATGTTTTTGACCATGAAGTTAGCTCTGCCTACTTATCCCACAATATGCAGCAGGCGGCATCATCAGTCGATGGCTATCTACCCGTGTATGAAGGCATCGAAGATTGTCGTTTGTGGGATGAAGAGGACATCGAACGGTTGGGAATTGGTGGGTTTATGGCAGTGTTTGAAGAAAAGGATATGAAAGCCCTGCCGATTGAGGATTGGGTACGGCTCAACAATCGTGATGTCGGGCTGCCTGATATGGATTTACCCTCTGAAAATGAGGGTTCTACGCAAGGCGAAATCTGACGCTTTCGCGCTTCATTTTTAAAGTCTTTATTGGTAAAAAACCATGCAAGTTGCAGGAATTATTGTCAATCTCTTCCTTCCTGGGGTAGGAACCCTTATCGTTGGTAAAATTGGTCAAGGTATCGCGCAAATTATTCTTATAATCCTTGCGATTATTCTTAACCTGACCGTTGTACTCGCCATTATCGGCGTTCCCCTGGCAATAGGGGTATGGGTATGGGGCATCGTAAGCGCAGCAACCCCCAAAATTGAAAAGCAACGCTATCGGGAATAACTTTGTCATTATCAACAGGAAAACTATGAATACTTTACAAGTGATATGGCGTAAATATCTGGTGTCATTCTGTGTCATTCTGGGCTTGCTGACCACAAGTAGTATTGTGGTTTTCCAGCATCCGCTTTTCTGGGAAGGAGTGACACTGTTGCAAGATTCGGACAAGAGAATTTCATTGCTGCAATTCAGCTATTTCCCTACCCTGTTTATCATGCTGGGAGGGATGCAAGTTATGTTGGCGGGGCTGCTCCTAATAGGGGAATGTCTTTACCTGCTCTTTCATGGTTTTTCCTGTTGATAA
>NZ_JAIVFR010000053.1 GCF_020829685.1 Nostoc sp. CHAB 5715
GCCCATCATCAAAGCCGCGATCGATCCCAGAAGCAACACGGTAGAGATAGTGACTACTTTTGGGGAATCTGCACCCTCAAATTTCATAATTCCGCGATTTAAGTCGGACATAGCTTTGTAATCCTCTCTTGTTGGAGCATGAAACATTTGTCCGTTTTGATTGTAGTCCTTCTATTTACGGATGATGTTAAATTCCTAATATTATTTTGTTTCAGCTTGGCAATTTTTCCATCACCACAATTGCTTAGTTCTTTGGAGGTATTAGTCTTAACAAATGTGGGGAGTGGGGATGAGGGAGCAGGGGAGGATGAGGGAGATGAGGGGGATGAGGAAGACAAGGCGAATAACCAATGCCCAATGCCCAATTCCCAATTCCCCATATTTTAGTATCCTGCTTGCTTGTCTACCACATTTCGCAAGGGCTGACCGGATTGGTAGCGTTTGAGATTGTCGATAAATAGTTGTGCTATTCGCTCTCTGAGGCGTGGCGAAAGGGCTGAACAATGGGGGGTGATAAAGGCGTTTGGCAACGACCACAAGGGACTTTCCGGCGGCAGAGGTTCTGTAGCTACTGTATCTAATCCAGCACCCGCAATCCATCCCTCACGTAGTGGGGTGAGTAATGCGGCTTCATCTACGATCGCACCACGAGCTATGTTAATTAAGTAAGCAGACTGACGCATGGAGCGCAATGCAGCTTCATCGATCAAGCCTTTAGTTTCTGGAGTTAATGGTGTAGCAATAACTACATAATCTGCTGCTGGGAGGAGCGATCGCCACTCATTAACACCCACAATCTTGTCAAAATTTGGTAGGGGTTCGGGATGGCGGCGACTACCCCAAACTCGAACTCCAAAGGCTTTAGCGCGAGATGCGATCGCTTTACCTATATTCCCGGTGCCGAGAATTAATAAATTCGCGTCTGCCAACTCTTCGAGAAATACTCCTCTTATCCAAGTGTGTTCATCCTGCAAAGTTTGCAATTTCCGCAGATTCTTGGCGTGATGGAGCATGAATGCCAGTACAAATTCCGAAATTGGAATCGCATGAACCCCTGCGCCATTAGTGAGGATAATGTCCTTTTGCAAAAAAGTTGGTGTGAGGATGTGATTCACGCCAGCACTAGGTGACTGTTGCCAACGCAGCTTGGGTGCTGCTGCCAGTACTTTGTCATGGGTAGAGGTTTTCAGGTAAAATCCGTTAACATAAACTTCTGCATCACTGGCATCACCATCAAGATTACCTTCACTATCCACCTCCACAACATCTATATCAGATGGTAGGTGTGGCTCAATATCAGCAATGAGATGATCGGGTAAAATTAGTTTCACCATTTGCTACTCCCTCATTTCATTTTGGATTTTCAAAGGGACTGGGGACTGAGTATTACGTATAGGACTTACGCACGCTCTACGAATTCTTGGCGTTCTTGGCGTCTTGGCGGTTCGATAAATTAAGCCTTTCGGCGATTTTTGCGTAAGTCCTGACGTATTAGGAAAAGTAATCCCCAATCCCCAGTCCCGTTCGACTACGCTCACGGCAAGCCTAGTCCCCAGTGCCTAGTATCCTGCTTCTTTGTCAACTACATTTCGTAATGGTTTACCAGCTTGGTAACGCTTCAGATTGTCGATAAATAGCGCTATTGAACGCTGTTTACTTTTTGGGGAATGACCGGAAGTATGAGGTGTGATAAAGATGTTAGGAAGTGACCACAAAGGACTTTCTGGTGGTAGTGGTTCTGAGTTAACTGTGTCTAATGCTGCACCTGCAATCCAACCTTCTGTGAGCGCTTTTATTAATGCCGATTCATCGACTACGCCACCGCGAGCAATATTAATTAGGTATGCATGTTTTGGGAGCGATCGCAATACAGATTCATCAATAAATTCTTTGGTTTCTGGAGTTAGTGGTGTCGCAATAACTACATAATCAACCCCTGGCAGGAGCGATCGCCATTCATCAGCACCCACTACTTTATCAAAATTTGGTAGCTCTTGGGGATGACGACGACTGCCAATAATTCTTAAGCCGAAGGGTTTAGCACGGGCGGCGATTTCTTGACCAATACCACCAGCGCCAATAATTAGCAAGGTCGCATCTGTCAACTCTTGGATGGCAAAGCCTCTTTTCCAGTGACGTTCTGCTTGTAAAGCATATAATTCCTGTAGATGCTTGGCATGAGCCAGTATATAAGTGATTACAAATTCTGCGATCGGAATTCCATGCACTCCGGCCCCATTTGTGAGGATAATATCTCTTTCCAAATAAGTTGGTGTCAGGATGTGATTCACGCCTGCATTTGGTGCATGATGCCAACGTAGTGCAGGTGCTGCTTCTAGTATTTTATGCAGCGTCGGACTTCTGGATAAAAACCAACTGAAATAAACTTCAGCATCGCTAGCATCCCCATCTAAATTTCCTTCAACATCTACCCTGACAACCTCTGTATCAGGTGGTAGATGAGGCTCAATGTCAGCAACGAGATCAAGCGGCAAAATCAGTTTCATTGTAGATTACCTCTTCTTTCTTTACAGGGTTATTTTTGGAAATTGTCTCTGTTTGATCAAAAAATTAAGTGCCATTTTTTCTTGGCATAAATTAATATATTTAATAAGAACTCAGATATTTTTATTTAATCTGTAAACACATAAACTCCAGATCAAAATATTGATTATTAAATTTATACGCCATTTTCTCTATTCCATATATTTGAAAGCCTAATGATAAATAAAGTTGTTTTGCTAAAAAATTAATTTTAACAATATCAAGTAATAATATTTCTACCTCGTTAATAGCTTTTGCTCTTTCAATTAATTCATTTAGTAATAATTTACCTATACCTTTTCCTCGATATTCTTGTTGAACATACATACTACTAATATATGCTTTATGCCTGAGTTTTATTCTTGATTCTTGGTGAAATGCGACTATTCCAATTAACTCTTTATCCTCAAAGCAGCCCAAAATAAAGTTATTGTTATCTACTAGTATTCTATCCCGAAATTGTTCTATCGTCTTAATTGCTTCTTCATGATACGTTGTGCCAAATGAATCTGGATTTTTATATAAAGCTTCTAATCTTATCTGTCTATAATCTTCTGCATCATACTTTGTTAATTTTCTAATTATCATTAAATTAAATATAAATAATAGATATTTATTGTTTATTTTCAATAAAGCGATATAAATTAACAGTTATCAGTTATCAGTTATCAGTTAAAAATTGTAAATCAATTGGGAGTCAGAGTCCTTATCAGTTATCAGTTATCAGTTATCAGTTACGAGTTACCAGTTTCACCGCAAAGTTGATAACTGTTCACTGTTCACTGTTCACTGTTCACTGATTTAAATCCCCGCCCTGTTACCGTGATAACTGATAACGTAGCGTCTCCAAGAGTTGCGGTAGCGATACGCTCCTACGTCGCTAACGCAACGCTTACGAGCGTCGGAACGAGCGTCATTACGAATTACAAATTATTAGGTTATGAAGCACTAGCTAGTTGTTTAGTAAGTTTTTCATTGGTGACAATTTCGCTAACAGTACTCAATACTGGTGGCGTTAAAGGTGCAGATTCACTCTGCAAAGGTAGGCGTGGAAATAATAATTCAGCAGTGCGATACGCTTCTTCTAAATGGGGATATCCAGAAAACACGAAAGTTTCTATACCCAAATTGCGATATTCCAGCATCCTAGCGGCAACGGTGTCGGGATCTCCAACTAGGGCTGTACCAGCACCACCGCGCACTAATCCAATTCCTGTCCAGAGGTTGGGGCTAATCTCTAAGGTTTTTCGACTACCACTATGTAGTTGACTCATGCGCCTCTGTCCTTCAGAATCAGAACTAGCCAAGTCTTTCTGAGCTTTTGCGATCGCATTCTCATCTACATACTTAATTAGCTCATTGGCAGCATCCCAAGCCGCAGATTCGGTTTCTCGCACAATTACATGCAAGCGAATCCCAAAACTGACTGTTCTCCCTTGTTCAGCCGCCAGTTGCCGAACTTCGGCAATCTTTTGGGCTACTTGTTCTGGAGGTTCGCCCCAAGTCAGGTAAACATCTATATGTTTAGCAGCAACCCGCTTGGCAGCAGCAGATGAACCACCAAACCACAAAGGTGGATAGGGTTTTTGAACTGGTGGGAATAGGAGTTTACCACCTTTGATATCCAGGTAGTTTCCTTTAAAATCCACTGTTTCCCCACTGACGATCCCCCGCCAAACGGTGAGAAATTCATCGGTTAAATCATAGCGATCGTCATGATTAAGATGCAAGCCATCCCCAGCAAGTTGCACCGGATCTCCACCTGTTACCACATTAATCAACAATCTTCCTTTAGAAATCCGGTCAAATGTTGCTGCCATCCGGGCAGCAACACCTGGAGAAGTAATTCCTGGACGAATTGCTACGAGAAATTTCATCTGCTTGGTGACAGAGATGAAAGCGGCGGCAGTTATCCAAGCATCTTCACAAGAACTCCCTGTGGGTAATAATGCGCCCGTGTAGCCTAAATTATCCACAGCCTGGGCAACTTGCTGCAAATAATCAGGTGTGGCAACACGAGAGCCAATATCTGTGCCTAAATAGCGTCCGTCATGAGATCCAGTCGGAATAAACCAGAGAATTTGCATGTTTGTCAGGGTATGAGGAACTGAAACACCGTTAATTCGATGTAGTTAACGTAGTTTTTATTAGTATTTTACAGGAAATTATTTAAAAAACTAGTGTAGATTCACGATTCATCAGGAATAACTCTCTAAGGGACTTGCAATTAAAAAAATGTCTAACTTGTAGGATGCGTTAGCCAGAAGCACAACGTACCGTAACAGATTAATATAGACGGTGCGTTAAGAAAGCAACGCCCCTATAAATTAAGATTGGATGATTTATTTTTTGGTAGTACCTAATAATTTATAGCTGTTCCTATTCAGGTGCGGTATAACGTTATATCGCCAGGTGTAAGGGCACGGCAGCCCCCATTGATGTCAGCTTAACGTAAAAGCTATGTCCCGCAAGGAACTGAAGTTCCTTGCTAATAGCGAAAGTCATCTTAAGATGACTAAATATAGCCAAAAATCTTTAGTCTACTTAAGTAGACTTTAGCTATTAGCCTTGAACTTTAGTTCGAGGCGGGTGAGTCAGCCAAGCCAACAGTTAAGCTATTTCTAGGCTTTTGTTGATACCAATGGGCAGTGCCGTACCCCTACGGGTGTACCTCACTTTCCAAAACCAAGGTTTTTAAGAATTAATTAAAAGGTAAATTTGCCAAAGATGGATTGTGTTACAAAAAAAGCAGGAGTATTCTAGTGTGGAACTTGAAAGCTGGTATTTTAGTACTCACACTGAGTTGCATAATTGCGACTGGTATAGCAGTATATCTGATTGGTGGCATTGAACCAGCACAAATTCAAGCTTTGCTAAAATCTTCAGGTATCTGGGCACCTGTTATTTATGTTGCTTTGTACGTTGTGGCAACTATGTTAGTTTTGCCCTCAACAGTGCTAAATTTGACTGGAGGTGCAATTTTTGGCCCTTGGCTGGGTACTTTCTGGACTAGTGTTGGAGCAGTCATTGCGGCAATAATTGCCTTTATTTTTACTCGGACTATAGGACGTCAAACAATTGCAAAACGATTAGCAGGACGCTGGCAAGCTATGGATGCCCAGGTTCGGCGTGGAGGGCTTTTTTATATGTTTGCCATCCGACTAGTACCAATTATGCCTTATGGTTTAGTCAACTTTGTGGCTGGACTGACTTCGATCAGCTTTAAAGATTATGTTCTAGGTACAACACTTGGTACTGTTCCTAGTGTATTACCTTTTGTATTACTAGGTAGTTCTGGTTTGAAGGCAGTCAAAACTGGGGATTGCTTGCCGCTAGTACTCGCCTTGGGCTTAACTGGAACTCTGGTAGCAGGGTCTACTTGGTATCGTCATCGTCGGACTTTTCCCAAAAAAGCTGTAGAAAGCCTTAAAGAATCAGATTCAGATTACATAAATCCAAAGAATAAATAAATTATCGGAATGGGACTTGAATCTTGCTAGGTATACTGAGAACCAAACCTTTACGATCGCAAGCAGTCTACCAGCTTGGCTGTTCAAAATTAAACGAGATTCTTAGATGCTACCAAAGTATTCATTGATTGTTCCAATTTATAACGAAGAAGAAATTATTCCTGAACTATACCGCAGACTGAGTGCAGTAATGAGTCGGCTGGATGGTGTTGTCGAATTAATTTTAATCAATGATGGTAGCCGCGATCGCTCCCTACAACTACTGCGAGAACTCCATCAAAAAGACCCACGCATTTGCTATCTAAGCTTTGCTCGTAACTTTGGTCATCAAATTGCAGTTACGGCTGGTCTTAATTTTGTCCGGGGTCAAGTTATCATCATCCTTGATGCTGACTTACAAGATCCACCAGAACTAATCCCCGACATGGTTGAAAAATGGCGACAGGGCTATCAAGTCGTCTACGCTCAACGCACTCAACGCCTCAAGGAAAGATGGTTTAAGCGTTTTACTGCCTACTTCTTTTATCGCATTCTCAAAAAGCTTGCAGATGTAGAGATTCCTACTGATACTGGTGATTTTTGTTTAATGGATCGGCAGATCGTAGATATTCTCAATTCTATGCCAGAACGCACCCGCTACATCCGTGGTCTGCGTTCTTGGGTTGGCTTTGAGCAAACAGCAATTCAGTTCGAGCGCAACCCCCGGTTTGCTGGGGAAGTTAAATACACTTTCAGCAAATCCTTGGCGCTTGCCATCAATGGTCTAGTATCCTTTTCAATAGTGCCACTGCGGTTATCAACCTATTTAGGGTTAGTAGCGGCGGCGGCGGCTATCTTCATGGCTTTATTAGTCTTGTATTGGCGGCTTTTTGTCCCCCATTCACCTTTAACCGGGTTTACGATTATTTTGATGGCAATCTTCTTTCTGGGATCTGTGCAGTTAGTCAGTGTTGGTATCTTAGGCGAATACATAGGGCGCATCTATGAAGAAGTCAAAGCCAGGCCCCTCTATACTTTGGCAGAGGTAGGTGGTTTCTATGACAAATCTTCCAACTCAACAAACAATCCTCACAAAACACTATAAAAAGCAAGTCTCTTGGGATAGATAATAAAATTATTTTACATAAGTTTACGTTTGAATTTATTTGCTAAAATGCTTGCTTTTTGTCGAAAACTGTGAAAAGCTTTGTTATATTAAAGACTACGGTTAGTCGAGCGAGATAAAGTATTTATAAATGCCAATCTGGTGGTAACCTGCCTTAAGGAGCCACAATTTAAGGCTATTAGTAAGCTGTTAAGTAGATAGGCAAACAGATTTATAAGTATTTTGCAGCATTGATGGGGTGAAGACTTGATGCAAAAGACTTTATCGATGGGGGAAAATTGTAGATGCTGAAGACGTTAACAACCGATTTTGAACTCGACTTAGAAGGCGATGTGCTTGTGATTGGAGGAGGGCCAGCTGGAACTTGGGCGGCTTGGAGTGCTGCATCAAGTGGGGCTAGGGTGATCCTCGTAGATAAAGGGTATTGTGGAACAACTGGATGCGCTGCTGCATCTGGTAATGGTGTATGGTATGTGCCACCTGACCCAGAAGCAAGAGAAACAGCAAAGGCAAGTCGGGAATCATTGGGTGGGTTTTTATCCGATCGCAACTGGATGGATCGGGTACTGAATCAGACATATCAAAACGTTAATCAGTTAGCAGAATGGGGTTATCCCTTCCCTACCGACGATGAAGGTAAACCCTATCGGCGATCGCTGCAAGGGCCGGAGTATATGCGGCTAATGCGGCGGCAAATCCAACGGGCAGGAGTCAAAATTTTAGACAACAGCCCCGCCTTAGAACTACTGGTAGATGACGATGGTGCTGTTGCTGGTGCAACAGGTGTGAACCGTCAAACTGGTGAGAAATGGGTAGTGCGATCGCAATCCACAATTATTGCAACAGGCGGCTGTGCGTTTCTCAGTAAAGCGTTAGGATGCAACGTCCTGACAGGGGATGGTTATTTAATGGCTGCTGAAGCTGGTGCCGAGATGTCGGGTATGGAATTTTCCAATGCTTATGGCATCTCTCCCGCCTTTTCTTCAGTCACCAAAACCCTGTTTTATAATTGGGCAACCTTCACCTACGAAGATGGTAGTGTGATTCCGGGAGCAAGTTCTCATAGACGTTCAGTAATTGCCCAGACATTGCTGCAACAACCAGTTTACGCCATTATAGACAAAGCGGCTGAATCGATGCGGGCATCTATGCGTTTAGCACAGCCCAACTTCTTTTTACCCTTTGACCGTGCAGGCATTGATCCATTTACTCAACGTTTTCCTGTGACTCTGCGCCTAGAGGGAACTGTGCGCGGTACGGGAGGAATTCGGATTGTAGATGAGAGTTGTGCCAGTTCTGTGCGGGGGCTGTATGCAGCAGGAGATGCCGCCACACGCGAACTGATTTGTGGTGGATTTACTGGCGGCGGTAGCCACAATGCAGCTTGGGCAATATCTTCTGGCTATTGGTCGGGGAAATCGGCTGCTGAATATAGCCGCAGTTTGGGGAAACAGAAAACTCAACGACTTAAGTGTGTTGGAGAGGTAGGATTACAAAGTGGGAGCGATCGCTCTCAAACCTTGGCAACTGATGAAGTAATTCAAGCAGTCCAAGCTGAAGTATTTCCTTACGAAAAGAACTATTTCCGCACAGAACAAGGCTTAACCGAGTCTTTGGGTAAGCTAAATCATCTTTGGCAAGAACTCCGCAGTAGCCAGGTAACATCAGATAAAGAACTGATCCGGGCGCGAGAAGCTGCGGCAATGGTAGCCACAGCCCGGTGGATGTATAGCAGCGCCATTGAACGTAAAGAAACTCGTGGTATGCACAAACATTTAGATTATCCAGAACTTGATGCTAACCAGCAACATCACCTGATTAGCGGCGGATTAGATCAAGTCTGGGTAAAAACTCAGCCTTTACTGAATGCAGAAGATATTTTCCAATCCAAAATCGTTCGACTGAGCGACTTGTGCCGAGCGGAGCCGAGGTAAGTCGAAGTCCAAAATCTAAAACCTAAAATAGGAGCAGCAGTGTGATTGAGTTGGTCAGCGAGTCGCGGTGCATAAAATGTAATATCTGCGTGAATATTTGTCCAACCAACGTGTTTGACAGAGTACCCGATGCGCCGCCAACCATTGCTCGACAGAGTGACTGCCAAACTTGTTATATGTGCGAATTGTATTGTCCAGTTGATGCTCTTTATGTTGCACCAGAAAGCGATGTGACGATTTCGGTCAACGAAGCAGAATTGGCAGAAGTTGGGCTACTGGGTAGTTACCGTGAAAACATCGGTTGGGGACATAAACGCACTTCAACAGCAAAAGCCGATCAAACATTCCAAATTCTGAAGCAGATGAAATAGTAACGCGATGTGCAGCTTATCCTTAGAACCCCGCTTCCATTCCTCTCCCCCACAGGGAGAGAGGCTTTGATTCTTGCTCCCCTTCCCTTGTAGGGAAGGGGTTGGGGGTTAGGTCTGAGAGAAAGTTGCACACGGCGTATAGTACGGCAAAGAAAAGGTCATGCTAGCAATCGCAGTAGGAACAGGTTCTATCAGTAAAAATAAATTTCCTTCAAGATTATCAACATCAGTGGCTTGTATCCTACTGCTACTAACTACAGGATGTAGCCAAGGCGAAACTAAATCTGCTCAATCCATTGAAGCTATTAATGCCAATAGTGCTGTTGCTGCATCTAATAGCATTTCTACCTTACGTATAGGTTATGTAGGTAGTTCAGAACCTACAGGGCCACTTGGTTGGGCAAAGAAAAAAGGAATATTAGATAGTGAGTTGCAAAAAGCGGGATTTAAAAACATTACTTTTGCAAGGTTTCCTAACGGGCCGGATCTAAATGAGGCGCTTGTCGCCGGACAATTAGATGTTGGCTCTTTAGGGGATACACCAGCCATAGTTTTGAGAGCGAGGGGTCAGGAAACTCGATTATTGCGGATTACTCAATTTAATACAACCGCCTGGTTAGTAGCGAAAAAGAATGGCCCGCGATCGCTTGCTGAACTTAAGGGTCAAAAAATAGCTACCCAAAAAGGCTCTTATATGCATCGATACCTGCTGGGTCTATTAGCTGAAGCTAAAATTGCCAAAGATGTAAAAGTTGTTCATTTGATGACTACTGAGGCAAAAGCGGCTTTAGAACGTGGTGATATAGCAGCTTATGCAACCTCAAGTGATCTGGGGCCTTTTCTGAAATCACAAGGGTTTCCAGTGATTGATTCTTCTGCAAATCATAAAGGTCTGTCAGGGACATCATTAGTTATAGCAACGGAAAGCTTTCTAGCGAAACAGGCTGATTTTCCCCAGAAATTTAATGCAATTCTCACAGAAGCAGCGAAGGATTTAAAAGCTAATTCTGAAGAATATTATCAGTACCACGCTCAAACTACTAAATATCCTGTTGATATCATCAAAATATCGTTACCGCTCAAACAAATATCAGAAGAACCATTACCAGCCGAGGGTGTGAAACTTTTAGAGGGGACAAAGAAATTTTTAGTTTCGCAGGGTTTAGCAAAGTCGGACTTTAAATTAACAGATTGGGTTGCTGAAGAGAAATAGGGAGTGGGGAATGGGGAATGGGAGAGATGAGGGGGATGTGGTTCGACTTCGCTCACCAACCGGGGGATGAGGGAGTAGGGGGAGCAGAGGAAGCAGGAATCAGTAACTTTTCTAAGCAAGAAAAACAGATTTTTGTAATTAAGTTTTTCAAAGGTTCAACTTCCAAGCTCAGAGGCTCAACTTCCAAGCTCAGAGGCTCAACTTCCAAGCTCAGAGGCTCAACTTCCAAGCTCAGAGGCTCAACTTCCAAGCTCAGAGGCTCAACTTCCAGGCTCAGAGGCTCAACTTCCAAGTTCAAAGGCTCAACTTCCAGGCTCAGAGGCTCAACTTCCAGGTTCAAAGGCTCAACTTCCAGGTTCAAAGGCTCAACTTCCAGGCTCAGAGGCTCAACTTCCAGGTTCAAAGGCTCAACTTCCAGCTTCAAAAGCTTTTTGCTTCCCTCTTGGCTCCTGCCTCTTGACCAATCCATTTAAAAATTCAGGTAAAATGCTATGACTATTGCACTAGACCGTCCAAAAAAAACTAAGTCTGCTCAAATTCGGGAAAAACTTGGTTATCCGATTATTGACACCGATGTACATACCCAAGAATTTCCCCCAGCATTCTTAGACTATTTAGAGCAAGTTGCTGGAACTGCGATCGCTGAACGTTTCCAAGAACACTTACCTGGTGCATCTCGCTCTAAATGGTTTAACCAATCTTGGGAAGAACGCCGCGCTAACCGCACCGCCCGCCCTCCTTTCTGGACTCGTCCCACCAATGATCCCCTAAATTTAGCTACCGTTAGTTTGCCAAAGTTGCTGCACGAACGCTTGCAAGAAGCAGGTACAGACTTTGCCGTTGTGTACCCCAACTTGGCAACGATGGCGCCACACATCGGTAATGAAGAAATGCGGCGGGCTGTTTGCCGTGCAGCTAACACTTACCACGCTGATATTTTCCGTCCTTATAGCGATCGCTTAACGCCAATTGCTGCTATTCCTATGAATACGCCTGAAGAAGCGATCGCAGAGTTGGAATATGCAGTCAATGTGCTGGGACTCAAAGCAATTCAAATTCCCGGACATATCCGGCGTCCGATCCCCGCCTTCGAGAAGTATGGCGAAGAAGTAGCAAACGAAGCTATCTGGATTGATACTTTTGGCTTGGATAGTAAGTATGACTACGATCCTTTTTGGGCCAAGTGCGTAGAACTTAAAGTTGTACCCACCACCCATTCTTCTGGTATGGGATGGATAAATCGGCGTTCCATTAGTAATTACCAATACAACCATATCGGCCACTTTGCTGCGGCTGGAGAGGCACTGTGTAAATCTCTGTTCTTTGGTGGTGTAACTCACCGCTTCCCCACACTTAAGTTCGCCTTCTTAGAAGGAGGTGCAGCTTGGGGTGCTAGTTTATACGCTGATTTAATTTGGCATTGGTATACCCGCAATAAAGACCATTTGGTGGAAAATAACAATCCCGGCAATATTAATCGTGAAGAACTGCTAGAGTACTACACTCGTTATGGTGGTGAATTAGTACATGGTCGTTTGGATCGGTTAGGTAGTGGTTTAGGTTTCCACGCCGACTTAGTAGCTCCTTTAGAACCAGGCGATCTAGATGAATTCGCTGCTTCAGGAGTTACTAAGCCAGAAGATATCCGCGATCGCTTCTTGAATCACTTCTATTTCGGGACAGAATCAGATGATACCCGTGTAGCCCAAGCTTTTAACCGTAAAGCTAATCCTTATGGAGAGCGCGTTAAAGCCTTCTTGGGTTCCGATTCTGGTCACTGGGATGTACCTGATATTACTGCGATCTCAGCCAATACATATTCAATGGTAGAACGCTAGATTATCACCGGAGAAGAATTGCAATATTTCCTGTCAATTCATCCCTTGGAGTTGTACACCAGCCTGAATCGTGACTTCTTCAAAGGTACGGCTGTCGAAAAAACAGCAGATGAATTTTTGGCTGGGAAAGAGACGCGATAAATCAGGTAAGAGACGCGATAAATCGCCGTCTCTACAGAGGATTGATTCTTGTAAAGACGGCGATTTATCGCGTCTTTGTCAATCCCCAGAAACAATTTGAATAATTAGGGTAAACTATCATGACGATCGCTCTCGACCGCCCACAAAAAACCAGGTCTGCTCAAATTCGGGAAAAACTTGGTTATCCGATCATTGACACCGATGTACATACCCAAGAATTTGAACCAGCAGTCTTGGATTATTTAGAGCAAGTTGGTGGAACTGCACTTGTTGAACGCTTCAAAGAGAATTTACCAGGATCTTCCCGCTTTAAGTGGTACAAGCAAACTTGGGAAGAACGTTTTGCTTATCGCTCCAATCGCCCTAACTGGTGGGGTCGTCCAACAAAAAATACTTTGAATTTAGCTACTATTAGCTTGCCGAAGTTGCTACATGAACGCTTGGAAGAAGCAGGTACAGACTTTGCCGTTGTGTACCCCAACTTGGCAACGATGGCGCCAAATATCGGCAACGAAGAAATGCGGCGTGCTGTTTGTCGGGCAGTTAACACCTACCATGCTGATATTTTCCGTCCTTATTCTGACCGATTAACACCCATCGCTGCAATTCCAATGCACACTCCCGAAGAAGGGATTGAAGAGTTGGAATATGCAGTTAATGTTTTGGGACTCAAAGCAATTCAAATCCCCGGTTATGTTCGTCGTCCAATTCCTGCTTTTGAAAAGTATGGCAAAGAAGTAGCTAACGAAGTGGTTTGGATTGATAACTTTGGCTTAGATAGCCAGTATGATTACGATCCATTCTGGGCTAAGTGCCAAGAACTGAAAGTTGTACCGACAACTCACGCTTCTAGCCAAGGTTGGACAACTCAGCGTTCTGTCACTAATGCCCAGTACAATCACATTAATCACTTTGCCTTTGCGGCGGAAGCATTATGCAAATCGCTGTTCTTTGGTGGAGTTACCCGTCGCTTCCCACAATTAAAATTTGCCTTCTTAGAAGGTGGTTCAGCTTGGGGTGCTAGTCTATACGCTGATATTATTTGGCACTGGGAAACCCGCAACAAACAACATTTGTTGTCAAATAACAATCCTGCGATTATCGACAAGGAAGCATTAGTAGACTTATATACTCGCTACGGTGGCGAATTGGTAGATGGACGCTTAGATAAAATTGGTGATGGTTTAGGATTCCACCATCAACTATTAGCTCCAGAAAATCCAGGCGAACTTGATGAATTTGAACTAGCAGGAATTGAGAAGCCAGAAGATGTGCGCGATCGCTTCTTGAATCATTTCTACTTCGGTACGGAATCAGACGATACCCGTGTAAGCCAAGCTTTTAATCGTGCAGCTAATCCCTTTGGCGACAGAGTTAAAGCCTTCTTGGGTTCTGATTCCGGTCACTGGGATGTGCCTGATATTACCGCCGTTACTGCCAATGCCTACTCAATGGCAGAACGCGAAATCATTACCGAAGAAGACCTCCGCTACTTCCTCTCAATCCATCCCT
>NZ_JAIVFR010000540.1 GCF_020829685.1 Nostoc sp. CHAB 5715
AACATCCACAGTTGTTAATTAATTCACACTGGTATTGTATACATTTTGATGTATTCATCCTACCAAAAGCTCACGACACCAGCGATCGCAGTTCTCACCTTTGCAAATCCAGCTAGTGCAATGTTTAGTGATTACGTCATCTACAGGCATATTCTAGAGCCAATACAAGGAGTCGGCGTTGCACTCATCGTACTTGCGAGCCTGGCAGTGAATTTAAACTGGTCATTATTTCCAACTAACCTGATTTCAAAGATGTGAATTAATTAACAACTGTGGATGTTGAATCTAAAATCCTATCCACTACAAAGTTTTTATGGAGAAAGCCCATGCCAACTGTTCAAAAAAATCCTAGTGTCGCAATTGTCGGAGCCACAGGTATCGTCGGCACTACTTTCTTATCGCTGTTTGAGGAGCGCTCTTTTGAGTATTCCAACTTGCATTTAGTTGCTTCATCGCGCTCAGTCGGTCGTAGCTTAACTGTAAGCGGACACGATTATGAAGTTTGCGATTTGGCGGACTTTGATTTTACAGGTGTTGACATTGCTTTCTTTGCTGCTGGAACGCCTATTAGTCGTGAATGGGTCGGCAAGGCAGTAGAGCAAGGCGCACTTGTAATTGACAACACCAATGCGTTTCGGATGAACCCCGATACACCACTTGTTGTGCCGCAGGTAAACCGTCATCTTTTAGTAGAACGGCCTAAGAGCGGAATCATAGCTAATCCAAATTGTTCAACAATTCCGTTGGTACGGCTTTTACAGCCGATTGAACAGAGTTACCGCGTGAAGCGAGTAATTGTCAGTACATATCAATCTGCTTCTGGTCGAGGTGTTACGGGTATTGATGAACTCAAAAATGGTTCTCTACAAATTATCAAAACTCCATTAGAACCACCAGAAGCAAAGCGTTTTCCTGTGGCTTTGGCTTTCAATCTCATTCCTAGCATTGATGTGCTTCTTGATAACCACTTCACACTGGAGGAGCAAAAAATGCTTCAGGAGTCGCGGAAGATACTCAACCGTCCGGACTTAGACGTTTCTGCAACTTGTGTCAGAGTACCAGTTATTAATTGCCACTCAGAAGCAGTTTATTTTGAATGCGATCGCGACTTAGATCGCAATGATATCGTTGAATTGCTCCGTCATGCTCCAGAAGTGACAGTTTATGACGATGAAGCTACGCAAGGTTATCCGACACCACGAACTATAGATAATCCCGATCATATCCATGTTGGTCGAATCAGAATTGACCCCAATAATCCCAAAGCTGGATGGTTTTGGCTAGTTTCCGACAATCTTCGGATCGGTGCAGCTTTAAACGCAATCCAAATCGCCGAGGAGATGATTCAAAGGCAGGTGATTTAAAATGCAAATCCGCGTCCTCAAGTTTGGTGGGTCAACCTTTCAACGTAGTGCTGATTTCAACACCATTGCAGCATTTCTCAAATCTCGGCTTGAGCAAGATAGCGAGAAGCTTGTAGTGGTGGTTAGTGCAATGGCTGGTTTGACGGATGAATTTCATAAACTCGCTTTGGAAGTGAACACAAATCCATCACCACAAGCGCTTGACTCACTTCTTCCACTTGCTGATACTATCGGGGCAAATCTGCTTCGTTTAGCAGTCGAGGCAACAGATATTTCTGCGAAAGTACTGTCTGGCTATCAACTAGGTATTGTTACAGACTCCAACTTCTCTCATGCTTCGATCCAAAAAATTGATGGAGCAGTTTTAAAACAAGCACTGACAGAAGTTGATATTGTAGTAGTTCCTGGTGGTCAAGCAGTCGATGAACATAATCGTCTCACATTCCTTGGTAGAAACAGTTCTGACTTTACTGCTGTAATCCTAGCAGCAACACTTGAACTTGAAAGTTGCGAGATTTTTTCTGATGTCAGTGGAATTTACAGCGCTGATCCTAATCTCATCCAAAACAC
Organism: Nostoc sp. CHAB 5715; assembly: GCF_020829685.1. GTDB lineage: Bacteria > Cyanobacteriota > Cyanobacteriia > Cyanobacteriales > Nostocaceae > Nostoc. Next base: position 1,935 of record NZ_JAIVFR010000540.1, read on the forward strand.
TAGACTTCTTGAGACTGTATCTTTTGACACCGCAATCAACTTTTCACTCAGCGGGGCAAAAGTCTTGCACTATAAATCAGTACAAGTTGCCAAAGATAAAGGAGTGCAAATCGTGTGTCGGCATAATCAGAATGATTATCGCATTGGAACGGTAATCGGTAATGGTAAGACATCAAAGGCGACCATACTCGATCCTCGGTCAATTGTCCTAGAGTTTGCGTCAAAACGAGATTTCGAGATTGCCAGACTTAAGCTACAACTAGCAAATATTCCTGTTATTTTAATCGAAGACCAAAAAGTGCCAATGCTTGTAGTTACTTGCGGTTTTTTTGATGCTGTCAAGTTCTTAGCTGAGTCTGGTATTAACGCACATCGCCGAAATTCTCTGCTAATTAGTGAATTTAACGGTGATAGCTTAGTACTAAGGCATATTGTCAGTACTAATGAGGCGATCGCATTATGCCAAACAATCCACGATTGCTTGTATAAATATAGCTAAAGTCCAAAACTATCACAATCAAATGTGAATAAAATGGATGATATTTACTTTTGGTTTTCTCAAGACTACGCCCAAGCTCAAGAACGTTTCCAAAAAACAACGCATTTATTAGAACACGGAGCTATAGAAGTCAGCGATGGTCTGACCATCGACTGGGCTTGGTCGGGAGACCCCCAGTCTCCTCACGTCCTTGTCTTTAGTAGCGGACTCCACGGCATTGAGGGATTTGCTGGTAGTGCTGCTCAACTTTATTTGCTGTCTCTTAACCCTGAAATCTCTACACTTTGGCTGCATGTACTCAATCCTTGGGGAATGGCAAATCTGCGACGCGTGGATAGCGCAAACGTAGACCTGAATCGTAATTTTCTCGCAGAGGAAAACGAGTATCAAGGCGTACATCCCACTTATAGTCTCCTCGATCCTCTGCTGAATCCACCTTCGCCACCAACAAGGGATTTCTTTTTATTGCAAGTCATGCAAGCAGTGCTTCAACATGGCTACGAGAACGTGAAAAATGCTGTGGTGACTGGGCAATATGAATATCCCCAAGGTTTATTCTTTGGTGGTAAATCGTTACAGCTTGGGTTGTCTCGACTATTATTATTTCTCGACAAGACGCTGAGTCACCGAGAAAGAATTGTACACGTTGACCTGCACAGTGGTCTCGGTAAGTTTGGCGAGATATCTTTGCTACTTGAAGGAGAGTCTAATCCAGAGCAAGTCGCACGAGCGCAGCGTGCGTTTGGCTCTAGGTTGAAAAGCCGTTACGATCGCAAAGGTGGCTACCTTGTCCGTGGTGGCTTTACCCGCACTCTGGCTCAACGCCTTCAGGGTGTCCGCTACGATGGGATTACGTGTGAGTTTGGCACCTATAATATGCTCCATGTTTTAGCTGCGTTACGCAACGAGAATCGACTGTATCACTATGCACAAACAAACTTGTTTGCTCCCTCCAAGCAGCCATTGCTAGAAGTGTTTTCGCCCTCCGCTCTAACATGGCGTAATCAGGTTTTATTACATGCAATAACAGTTTATAAACAAGCCTGTGTAATGTTGAAAGATTAGAATTATATTACTGCTGATTCTTTTGCGTTGGCACTATCGGGGACAAAGATTACCAGAGAATAGAGGCGATCGCCTTTTGTGTAGGAATTGGATTTTTACTATCGACTAAGCACCTGCATCAAGATTGTGAAAAAAAGTAATCCTGAGAGCCAATCGGCACTGTAGTGCAGTCGATGCTACTGGAGTTACCATGTGCCAGGAATTATCTGAGCGCACAATTACAGCCGAAAACTGGTTCAGTGGTGCAATATCTTGGAAGACAGATTCTGGTTTTTCGTCCAAGAGAATTCGCAAACAACCACCCCAATCCATAGACCATTGTTCATTGAAAAATAGCAAATGAGTCAAAGCTTTTGATGGTTCATCAGTATGAGGGCGATGACAGTGACCTAAATTATATCGACGAAACCCAATCACCATTGCACAGTCTTTCAATTCTACCCCAGACATCTGTGTTAAGGCTTGGCGGTAAGCAGGTGTCCACAATTCTTCTATCACTTGTCGCCAAATACTGCTCTTATTACCAAGATTAGAAGATAATCTTCCTTGTGCAATGCGATCGCGCCAACGATCTGACAACTCAGGGCTGGCGCGATCGCAAAACTTGTACATCAAAGCAATATCCTCATTACTAGCAAGCATATCACTCCAAAGATACCCATATCCTTCCCCCATTGATAAGCGAAACTGTTCCTGGGGAAAGCTGGCAGCAAGTTCCAAGCTAGCTGCTTTGGGCAACAAATTCTCTATCACAGCATAACTGTATGGAACTGATTGCATTGTTGTATAATGAATGGCATCTAAATTTAGCATTCTTAATCTTCTTTGGATTATGTTTGTAATTTACACTATCTGTATGATTGCTAAATTCAGGCTTAATATTATAAGTCAATAGTTTTCAATTTCAGCATTTAACTAATTTTAGCGACTGAGGTATATATTCTTTATTAACAAAGTTATTTTTTTACCAACTATTTGGGACAATAGTATTAATTATTACAATTCCTACAACTGAATGAGATTAGGTTGAGTGGGAATCTTGATTGAGCTATTTATTTATCAGCCGATCATAAAACTAAAATGAGTGTTTTCTTCTCAGATGAGGCGATTGCTAGGTTAGTTCAGGAAGATGTTCCCTACCTAGATTTGACAACCTACGGACTTGGCATTGGCAAGCAACCTGGTAAAATCGAGTTTTCTACCCGTCATCCGATGACCATTTGCGCTACTGAAGAAGCAGCCAGAGTATTAAAAAGCTTCATGTTCAAAACCTCGCCCGCAAGTGGCGCGAAAAAATCCTTGTATCTCAAGGTAGGTAAAAACCCCACCCCTAGTGTCGGGCTGAGTTTAATTGCGAATGGGCGAAAAAGCGAATTGCGAATTGGATTTATTTGGTCTATTAGTTGTATACATGGAGGAGTCTAGTCGCTGGATGGTTTTGCTTCAACTATAGTGTCGGGACAACTACAACCCTTTTCCACAAATCGGACAGTTTTCCAATTTACAGGTGAGTTTCACTTTTAAACGGTTTATTAGCTTGATATAGCAATCCTAAATCAGTTGTGAAAATCAATCATACATAAATATTTTGGAAAAATTGGTTCTTGCGTTGGTTTTATGGTAGAGCATTAAAATCGCAGTTTTATAGAAAGGCTCAAAAACTTAAAACCCAGTCACAGCAATAAATCTAGCCTATCTTTAGGTTTTATTTATTATTCT
>NZ_JAIVFR010000541.1 GCF_020829685.1 Nostoc sp. CHAB 5715
TATTGGAGAAACAGTGCAAGCTAAATTGATGGCAGACCCTTTGTAGAGTCTGTTACAGATGCATTTGTGCAGAGATTCTTCAGTTGTATCTTTACAATCAAGTTTAGGTTAAAAATTAGTCGCGCCGAGTGGTAATTTTACTCTAAAAATATCCTAAACGTCTCTTTTATCTGCGAGTATTTTACCAACAAAAAGTAGAAAAAATTTACCAATTCTAATTTATAACTTCATATTTTTAACCTAAACGTGATTGTAAAGATACAACTGAAGAATCTCTGCACAAATGCATCTGTAACAGACTCTACAAAGGGTCTGCCATCAATTTAGCTTGCACTGTTTCTCCAATAGACTGTGCTAAAGGCCAAGATGTTTCTACCTGCCCCAAAGGTTCCATTGGAATCAAAATACTCACGCCCACCCAAGGAGTGCGTTGCTTACGCCACTGGGCCAATTGATCCGCCAAGAACCAGTGGAAAGGTGATGGATTTCCGCCGTCTGGCATAGCGTACCATTGCAACACAGCGAAGGTTTGCTGTGGTGTAACGGCGCGAAAGAACCTAGCTTTTACTTTTGTTTCAACCTTAGATGTCAACTTTGCAGGCGGTTTTACAGTAAATTCAGCAGAACGATATTGAGCTATATCCCACTTTCCCCAGCGTGATCTTCCCCAGCCGTTAACGTCTGTCCACTCTACCTCTGGTTGATCCATAGGCCCATTTTGCGGCAGTAAAAGCAAGATTGCCTGGGATTCGGAACCTTCCTTTTTAAGTACCTGCAAAGACCATTCATGTTCGCCAATTTGCTGTTGTGCTTGTTCAATAGTTTGCCAACCAGGAAGGGCTAACCCAGTCTTACGGATCTGTCTTAACTCCTTGAGGGTAGTAACAGGTGGCGGCTGTTTCCATTGCCAGTGTCCTGTCAGGTATCCGGGAACCCCTCCTATTGCCAACAAGAGTAGCAATAACAAAAGTGCTGCTACCTGACTCAATTGGTTTTCCTTAAAAAACTTGGAGAAGGAAATCATCAGTAAAATTTATGATACTTAGGCAAAATTTTACTTTATAAAATCACACCATGAGTTCAGTAATATTTATTAGTAGAGAAGCAGGGGAGTGAGGGGGATGAGGGGGATGAGGGAGATGAGGGGGATGAGGGACAAGAATTAATAACCAATGCCCAATACCCAATGCCCAATGCCCAATGCCCAATGCCCAATGCCCAATGCCCAATGCCCAATGCCCAATGCCCAATGCCCAATGCCCAATGCCCAATGCCCAATGACTAATGACTTTCCTCTTCTTGTTGAGTTTCTGATGCTGAAAAATAGCTATTAATCCAATTGAGTAAGGGCACTAACGACACCAGCATACAAGCAGAGTAGAGATCACCACCCCAACCGTCATGCAGCCATTTAAAAGCCCCTTCTTGACCTGTGCCGTGAAAGAAGGTCAGTAAAGTATTACGAATGATATTGGCACAAGTACTAACGATCGCAGCAAGTGATAAAAACGCTATAACTGTGCGCCGTGAAGACAAAGCGTCTGTCCAATAAAGCAGCATCAAGCCGACGTAGAGAGTCGTGAACAACATTTTCAGCCCTGCACAATAGGGGGCAACTTCTACAATCCGTCCTCCCACGTAGAGATTGATTTCATCTACGGTTACGTCCATACCAAATTGATTCAGTATAAAGCCTGCTGTGCCAGCGATGAAGCTTTGGAGAGGCAAGGTATAGGGAGCAATGAGATAGGGTACTGCCGTTGGGGTTGCCAAAAATACTAGTAGCAGGGGGAATCCTTGCGATCGCAAACCTGCTATTCCCTTAAACCACAAGCATAATCCTGCTAGTATAACTGGTAAGGAAAGGTTAACCCACTCTGTAACACCACTAAGATAAAACACTGCCCCGAATAACAACAAAACAGCGCTCAAAGGATGGATAGTATCTGGTAAACGTTTCCACTTTTTCCGGTTCATCCAGCCCAGATAAGCCGCAAATGGTAAACCAATAATCCCGTGGCTGAAATATTCGTGTTCTGTACTGATATTTTTGTTCAGCCAACCATCCAACCAATGTAGCAATATAGGAGCATAAAGCAGCAGCAAAACGCCTAGAATAGCTAGTTTTAATAAGCCTGAGACGTTTCTTTTTTAAACCTGTGGGGGGAGTACAATGATTTTCAGTAATTAAAAAACTCTCAGTATTTAGGGGGAGTGGGGAGGGGGAAAGGGGAAAGGGGGAAGGGGGATTGGGGAGTGGGGAGTGGGGAATGGGGATTGGGGATTGGGGAATGGGGAAGCCCATGAATAAATTCAGTTGCTTTGTTCTAAGTAGGAGTATTCCTCATTCCCCTATTACCCTACTACCCACTCCCTACTCCCCACTCCCTCTTTTGCTTCTGCTTTAGAAGTTGAGACTGCATGAGCGATCGCTGCTACAACTTCTTTAACTTGGCTACTGCTCAAACCGGGATACATCGGTAATGATAATATTTCTTTTGACAGTTTTTCTGCTTGGGGAAAATCTCCCGGCTGATAGCCTAAGTTGGTGAACGCTGGTTGGAGATGACAAGGAATTGGGTAGTGAATACCAGTTTGAATTCCTACTGCTGTGAGTTTTTCCTGGAGTTGCTGGCGTTCTATGGGGCAAGAATCATCAACTCTAATCACATAAAGATGATACACATGACCTGTATCACTTTGGTTTTCTATAGGGATAATACCAGCAGTTGCCGAGGGTGCTAGTTCATTATCATACTGCTGGGCGATAGTCAAGCGATCGCGATTCCACTGTGACAAATATGGTAGTTTTTGGTGCAAGACTGCTGCTTGTAAAGTATCCAAGCGGCTATTTGTACCTGGTTCAGTATGAAAATACTTTTGCGATGCACCATAATTTCGCAAGCGCATTATCTTCTGGGCTACATCTGAATCTCGTGTTAGCAGCATTCCTCCATCCCCAAATGCTCCCAAATTTTTGCTGGGATAGAAACTAAAAGCTGCTGCTATTCCGACTGAACCAGCGTGATATCCGTCTCTTTGGGCGAGGTGTGCTTGTGCCGCATCTTCAAAAATTAGTAGTTTGTAGGTATCGGCAAAGTTCAATAGTTCATGTGGTGATACCATTTGACCATAGAGATGCACAGGGATAATTGCTTTAGTCTGAGGCGTAATTGCCTTTGCTGCTTCTTTTAAGTCAATTAAAGCTGTTTGGCGATCGCAATCTACCAGAATTGGCTTCGCGCCAGCCCGTTGTACTCCAATCAAAGTTGCGATAAAAGTGTTTGCTGGTAAAATTACTTCATCACCAGCACCAATATTACACGCTTGCAATCCGAGAGCGATCGCATCTGTTCCTGATGCAACACCAACTCCATAAGCTGCCCCAGACGCTGCCGCAAATGCTGCTTCAAAATCTGAGACTGCTTGCCCTAAAATAAAATCTCCCTGTTCCAATACAGATTGGATTGCATGTTGCAATTGCGTTTGAATTGGTTCGTGTTGAAACTTCAGGTCTACAAAAGGAACTCTAATGGTCACTTGATTCATTACCAATTGTCCTCAAAAAAATATTTCCTCGGATGGAAAAAATAAAAAAGCCTGCACAATTTTCAGCATGAAATTGTAATAGGTTTAATCTATTGGATTGAGACTTATAGAAACTATCTAGCATTGTCAGCCATTAACGCTCTTTCATCACTCTCAGAAAACAATAATCGAAGCGGGAAACTGAAACTATTACTCAATCAAGGTAGGACTTACGCACACTCTACGAATTCTCGGCGCTCTTGGCGTCTTGGCGGTTCGATAAATTAAGCTTTTTAGCAATTTTTGCGTAAGTCCTACAAGGTTTGAAGCTTTATTTTCTAATAGAAATTCAAAAATGTTGCTAAAACCTGAAAATCGAAGTCTCATAAGCCTTGCAGCGATTGCTTTCTCCAAGACTGATGGAAGAGGGTTAATGCTAGCGGTCACAAGTAATATTTGCTATAAAAATTACACACTTAAAATAATCGTAAGTAAATTCACTTTGAAGATACCAGTCAGAATTTTTTCTTCTGTACATAAAGAATGACAGCCCCTTTGTATTGTATCCTTAGCATTAGCTTACCCTGACTGAATCCAAATCTAACGCAGTCTAACTGTAAAATCCCAAGCAATAAAGGCTACACCAGCGCTAGATAAAGAATATTCAGCACCAGTAACTAGTAACTTGTGGATACCGCGTCGCCTGCTTAATGTAAGAGATAAAAAATTTTTGCTCAAAATTTGTTTGTCAGAGGCAAAATTAGGGAATGCTTAAAATAGCAATTGATAACCCAGAAATAGGGCTTATATCAATTACAGTATCGAGAAATTATTAAGGTAGCAGTGGCAATGGTAGAGCCTGAAAACAAATTATTTGCCCTAAAGGATGGTTGGGACTCTCATGAATCAAGAGAACAACAACGCCTCAAAGCTTTGTCAGATTTAGGTTTGCGGCAACCAGAGACGATTCCGGTTTTTGAAGAGGCCACACAAACTGCTGCCCACTTTTTGGAAGCACCAATTTCCATATTGGGATTTGTGGATCAAGAACGCCACTGGTTCAAGTCGGCGGTGGGCTTATCTAGGCTGGGGCTAATGAATCATTTGGCACAAAGCCGCCAACTGTCACGCCGGGAATCCTTTTGCACTCAAGTAGTAGAGAGTCTTCAAGTATTTGTAATTAATGATACCCAGAACCTGACAGACCCAGTACTTGCTAGCAGCAAATTGGTGCAGGATTATGGTATTCGTGCTTACTTAGGAGCGCCACTGATTGATGCTGAGGGGCATTGTTTGGGTGCATTGGCGGTGATGGATTTAGTGCCGCGCAATTTTACAAACCGAGACATTGAGTTTTTACAAATCATAGCTCGTTGGAGCATGAGTGAATTTGAACGTAACCGACTCCTGCAACGGAGACTCGAATCAAGCACTCCCGCGATCGCTCCGATGTTTTTAATCAATGACGAACGGAATACTGAAATTAAAATCACCCCAGCCACTACAGATAGCGGCTCTGTTTCTACCAAGGAACTGAAACTGGAACTTTTGGATCAGCTAACTCAAGAGTTACGCACGCCCTTAACATCTGTACTCGGTATGGCTAGTGTTTTAGGACGTGAGATTTATGGGCCTTTGACGACTAAGCAGAGAGAATATTTGGAAATTATCCAACACAGTG
>NZ_JAIVFR010000542.1 GCF_020829685.1 Nostoc sp. CHAB 5715
GTACGCAATGTTTGCTCGATCGCTTGGGCTAAATCTACGCCATCGAAGCTGTAGTTGTGACCAGATTCGAGTTTTGACAAATCCAAAACATCGTTAACTAAGCGGGTTAGGCGATCGGTTTCATAGTTGACTGTTTGCAGATACTCTTGCCATTTCTGTAAATCAAAGTTTTCGCCGAAGTCGTACAGGGTTTCAATATGGAATTTGATGTTGGCTAGAGGCGTTCGCAGTTCGTGAGAAACGTTGCTGATAAATTGGCTTTTTGCCTCGTTTAATTCGACTTCACGGGTGATATCTTGAACGGTAATCGCAATGCCTTTGATGCTTTCCCTTTGCACATTGAGTACTGTTGTCAAGAGAATGCGGATCGTCCTCTGGGTGGGTTGGTTAAGAAAAATCCGGAATTCGGCGCTTTCGCATTCGCCTGCTGCCATTTCGTATAAAGGGTCAGTGATTTGCATTTGTACCGATGGTGGTAAGTGATGTAACAAGTTGTTACCTACCACACCAGCGTTTTCCCAGCCAAAAATTCGCTCTGCTGTGGGGTTAGCTAAAATCACCTGCATGTTGTTATCAATCAACACAGCACCATCTGCGATCGTCGAAACTAAGGTTTGTAGCTTGGCTTTTTCTGCGGTCAGTTGCTCAATATTCTGTTCTTCATAGCGTTCTAATCGCTCTGCCATCTCATTAAAGCTTAAAATTAACTCCCCCAGTTCGCCCCCTAAAGGTAAATCAATGCGCTGCTTGAAATTCCCGGTAGCAATTTGCTTCACCCCCACCAACAGTTCTTTAATGGGCTTAGTAATGGTCAAGGCGTTAATTACTCCTGCCAAAATCACCATTACCCAAATGGTGATAAAAACGGCAATGGTAACATCGCGGGTAAAATTGGTGGAGATGACAGCAGTCTGATTAGGGTTGATACCGATCGCTAATACACCTAAGTATTTTTTATTGACGATCAGGGGAATAAATACATCGGTCACTGTCCCATCTGGGGTTGTATGTTGCCGCACCATCGGCTTTTCCCCATCACCAGGGTAATCTTCTGGCAATTGTATCCGCCGTTTAATGGTAAGGGAGTTTTCTACCTCTGCTTCCCAAAAAGGAATGCCAAAAAAGATTTCCCCGTTTTCATCGGCGTAAAGCATATAACGCACACTAGAGGTGCTGCTGTAAAAGCGTTGAGAAAATTGGGCAACCTCAGTGAGATTATTGTCAGCGACTAAGGGGGCAACGTTGGCAGCAAGCAGTAGCCCCAAGTCACGGCCAAAGCGGGTGTCATTCATCCGCGCATCCTGCTGAATTGTATTCACAGCCCAGAAGGTCAGACCACTCATCACTAATGAAACTACCATTGTAGCCACAGCCAATAATTTGGTCTGGAGTGTGAACTCTGACCACCAACTAGCGATCGCATCTCGAATTGTTTTTAACAGACTTAGCATCTTAAATAAAGTTGTTAATAGTCTTTGTAATAAAGCCCAACAACTAAAAAATTAACAGTTAATTTGACTAATATGTTAGCAATGAGGGAGGAATAGGAAAATTGGCAGAAATAACTTCATGGAATAAACAGCCGCCCAGTTCCCATGTAGTTTTCAATGTCAAGTACAATCTCTATGAGACGATCTACACATTGCTCTCGATAGTCGAACTCATCAAGGCGCTGAAGATCTCCAATTGTAACTACAGGAAATGAATCCGTTGTGTTTTCCTCACGCATGACTTTCTCCAAAGAATCTTCACCTTTCATGGAAGTCGGCGGGAAACTCCAACCCAAGAGTGGGTGGAGAGGGATAGCCGCCCGCCGACTTGGGGCATTGGGCATTGGGCATTGGTAACTCTTTCCCATGACGGCAGTTGCTCCACTTGGGGAGACCCCAAGACCGCACTGCCTCCCCCATGCCCCATTCCCCATGCCCAAAAACTCCAACCCAAGAGTGGGTGGAGTTTTTCATCAATAAACCAGCTTCTCCAAAGGTCACAAAACGAACAGATATCAACTCCAGCCAACCGCCCTTTGCTAAAATGCCAAGGAAAACAAGCGCATATCCGTCAAGATTGTAATCAACCAAAAAGGTCATGGCGACTTGGAAGCGTGTTTGGCTTTTTGCTCCTCAAGCTTTGCCCAGAGAGTTTCTTGTTCCGGTTTACGTGGAATTGTTGCAATGCGGGCGAAATGTTCGCGGTTACGGTCTTCCCAATATTGACGAATTTCTTCTCTAGTTTGCAGAACTTGTTGATATTCAGTTTCTATCTCAGTGGAATTTGCTTTGATGTAAGACAAAGCAGCACTAAGTTGTTCCTTTGTAAGATTAAATTTGTCACGGATTAATTTTGGTGGATACTGAGCTTTGAGAAAATCCATCACATCATAGAGTGTCAGGCGTGTACCTGCGATCGTCAATCCACGTTCTGTACGAATAATGGTTGTTTCTCTATCGGATGCGGGAGTCATATCTTGAGCTATTGGAAAACTGACTCTATATTATCCTGCACAAAAAGCTCCGCGATACCGCATTGTTAGAGGGCGCGATCGCTAAGATGCTACTGCAAAATCTGTATACTGCCGCATCTTTGGCTCATGGAATGCCAACACTATATCCTCCTTGGGAACTCCTGCACTAACTAGGTCAGTTGCGATACCATCTTCAGTCCAATCTTCCTCAATCCAGAATTTGCCATCTCGAATCCTAACGTAGACGGTCATACCAGTAATGCGTTCGTCATTTTGCCAACCAAGGTTCATCCAAATATAGTGACCCTTTGGCTCATCCATAATCAAAAATGTTTCCATATCTCGGTTAGGACGACGGTTACATAGTTCTATATACTCTGTTAAAATACGCTTAATTATCTTGGGATACTCAGTTAATTTATCCATTGTGTGATTTCCTCTGTTTCTGTATCGACAACAATAAGTGGAAGTTGATGTTTGTGGAGGATGAGTTGAATCACATCCTGGTTGAAAAAACTTTTATAAATGATCGTACCAACAGCAAGGTAAAGTTTACGGTCTGGCGCTGTTTCCTCTAGAAGATAACGGTAGATGTCATACTGACCGAGAGCTTCTTTCAAATCTTGTATCTTTGATGCGCCAACAAAGCTTTTCACTTCAACAACAAGTTTTTGCCCATCTCGTTCAGCCCCAATTGGGCGTTCAGCACCGAGATCAGCGTATAACGTTGTTCTTCGATACTGAATTACGTAGGGGTCGTCTGTAATCGCCCAGCCGTCTTTGATGAGTGCGTTTTTTACCGCGTTATGGATAATGTCTAACTTGGGCATAGCTTAAGTATAAGTCAGCCTCGCAGCCTGATGGATATCAGTGCCAGCCTTCAAGCCGCCATCAGGCTGCATTTGGATTGGATACCTTGAACATTAAATTAACTTTGCAAGGAATTGAAGGTATCTTAACGCATAAGCTTTAAAAAAATTTACAAACCGACTTCTAGCTCCAAATTAGTTTGCAAAGTATCTAGTCTAGGAGTAACCCATTTTTCATGCCAGTAGCTTACTAAATCTATTTGAGTAAAATCTTTCCATACCACCTGATTTGTATTTCCCAGCAGATACTCCTGCCAATTCTCAGCCAGGAGGCTCATCTGAAGTAAATTTCTCTTTGTTACTCTCAAAGAGTTTACGAACCAGAATAGTTGAAATAATACTGGCATCCATATTGTCTTTCAGGGATAAATCGATGATGACAGTTTTTCCTTGCTTCAAAAATTTGAATACATTTTCTATAAGATTTGATACCCTAGAATGTAGATTACCTTCATCAATTAGATGGCGAATTCTTTTCCGAATTGCCATAATTGTTTTTCTCGCAGAGACATCCTCCTTAATATTGCCCTTTGTATCTTTCTTCTGTTCACCAAAGAAATCAGAAAAATCTCGATAAAGATTGCTTGGAGTTTCAACGTAATCATCGATATTTTCAATGAAGTTAGATATACCGTCTTCATCAAGATATAGAAGAAAAGATTTCATCACTTCAGAAAAACCAGCCCCAAAATTCAATATATCACCTACTGCTAAGTGCTTATGCATATTGAGTGCGACTTTACCGCCAAAAATAAATCGATTTTGTTTCGTATAAATATCGGGTAGTTTCTTGTCAGAATACACGACAACATTATCCCGAATTGAACTTTCATTAATATCTCCCAATCCGTATGTAGCTGTGCCACGTAAAAAATATTCACCATTCAAATCGAAAATCAACTTTCCATATGAAGTATCACGAGTCATATGGTAGAGAAGTACTTTTACAAGATTGGTTTTTCCGAAACCAGATTGAGCAAATACCATCGTGCGTTTGTTACGCAATTTATCAATCTTAAAGAGGATTGGTCCCTTATCTTTAAAGACCGTTTCTCCTACACAAAGATATCCAATTTCAACGCCATTTTCATTCGTTTTATTGAGGATTGAGTCTATCTCGCGCTTGTTCAAATGTCTTGCAATGTAAGAAACAATTGGTAGTTTCCTCACAGCAGTTGTGAAAGCGATTGTAGAGCCACTGTCTGTAAATGTGCCTAAAATACGAACTTTGTATGTATAGCTGAACATCTTTTGTTTATCTCGTTCAGAAAGCTCTCTTTCTGCAATTCGAGCATAATGTACAGCAATTAAAGTTTTATCTTGTGATTTGAAAATAGGGTCTTCGTCGTAGATTTCAGCCTCAACTCTTGCAAGATATTTTGTATTACCCTCATCTTTGGGAGTCAAAACAATAAAATCACCAGTTTGTGGACTAGCTTTAGCATCTTCATAGGAAGAATAGATTAATAGTGCATCCTCAGTTGTTTTTTGACCATATAGAACACCAAAATCTGCTTTGTTAGCTTTCGACATAAAGAGTCCTCTTAAAATCTGTCATGCATATCTAGAAAAAGATTTTCAATATCAACGTTATCCATTCTCTGATCTCTATAAAGAGAGTACTTCAAACGAGCAATTATTTCTTCTTTAAAGTTCTTTTTTAGAGATATAAAATTGTGAACTTCACATAGCGGATAAGGATATCCAAGAATGTAATGTTCCTGAGTGAGTCGAGTTAGCTCCTTAAATATTAAAGCTAGTTCTGCTCTATCTCTTTCCAAGGTGTTTGATCCAATTTCTGGAATAGCATCAAAGATATTGACATCCAGTATGAGCCAATCGTAGTTTTGTAGCTTTTCCACATAATC
>NZ_JAIVFR010000543.1 GCF_020829685.1 Nostoc sp. CHAB 5715
TATTAAACCTAAATGCTTCTACACCTGATAATTCCCACAATTTAGTGTAAGCATCCAACTCTGCTTTGGCTTCTTTTGGCATAGCACCCAGTGAGTTAGAAATCATATAACAAGCAGTTTCAAGAATTGTAAAATGCTGACGATATTGTTGAGCTAGGATGTCCATAATTAGCGATAAATATGAGTTAAAATTAGAATAAAGCGATTTTTTGCATAGATGTATAGCAGTCCTAAATCATTTTTAAAAATAAATATAACCGCAGAGGCGCAGAGAGAGAAATCGGAGAGCACGACTAATTTAAAATTGCTATATATTCGATTGCTATTAAGTTATTTCGCCTCTCTACAGAATAGACACACGCTATCAAGAGCTATGAAACCTTATTTTATTTGAATAAAAACCTAATTTCTAAAAAGTCTAATTTAGATTTTTTAATATAAATTTTCTACTGTACAAGCATTAAACACTCGGCATTTATAGTGTTTGACAGAGCTTTTGGTTAGCTAGATATAACTCAGGAAAATACCGTTCCTCAGTGATAGACTTATTCAAATATTTCACCCAATCCGATCCAGCAGTTCCGTAAGACACCTTAGCTAAATGTTTGGTACTTACCTTCAGATGCATACGCTTCCAATCTGTAATGGAAACATCCATTTTTAGTAATTTTTCTGCTAACTCAATCAAGTCTTTCTCTTGTCCTTCAGCCAATAATGTTTCAAACAACTCTACAGCATCTTTGGAGCTAGATAGTCGCTGAGATACGATACTAATAAACATTGAGCGCAATGATGACTGCTTAACTTTGTCGTAGACAAAGTTAAAATGTGCAACGTCCTTATTTTTTAATTTGACAAGATTGGATATTGTGCCACCTAATTGTTGCTTATCTGAAATTAAGTTTTCCCAATAGAATTTTTCTTTCTCCGGCAATACCTGATTCCTGTTTTCGTGATTTTCTGAATTAGAGCCTGAACTTTCGCTAGGCGATGCTTTTCGTTCTAGACCTGCTAGAATTTCTATAATGCGAAATTGTGTAGATTGAAATCCACTCGCTGAACCTAAAGCTTTGCGAAAAATCAGGAACTCTTGAGTTGAAAAACATTCAATCAAGATATTAAAACTATTAATTAAAGTAGAAAAGTAATGATTAATTCTCTCAACTGCATTAGTGGCATTGGTGATATCGCATGGGGTATTGCTGAGGGCACGAATTGCACGCTCACCTTCGTGAATTATTAGACGGAACCACAACTCTGTTTGCTGATGATAAACCAAAAAAGTCATCTCATCATGGTAGTCAGTAATAGGTTTCTGAATTGAGAGAAGTGTTTCTAATTTAATATAATCATCATAATGTAAGTCTCGTCGCAGCGCAGTTCCTTCCATATAATCTAAGAAGCGAGCGCCATAACGCTCTTTTAGTAAACTAATTACCAATTCCAGTTTTTCATTCATCTTTTTATCAAAAAATTTCCGATAATTTTGCGACTTTAGTTTATTTTTCCGGTAGCGTCTAAATTGGATATATGATTGCTCCAAGCAATAAATTTCCGTCTAGTACACAGATTTTTTCCCGAAATTTGAGCGTACTTCCTTCACGAATAATCACATCCAAATATCGCCCAGCATTGAAGACATTGGTTGTACTATCAACCAAGCTCTCGAACACTATAAAGTTTGCTTGAGTGTGCAGTGTTGATTCAGAATTGCCAACAATACGGATATTGGAGATTAAATGTCGGCAGTAGCGAGGAGCATGAAAGCTGGTTTTTTGGATACCCGAAATGCGATCGTGCAGCATCCCAATTCCTTCACAGTACATTAGCGCCAGAGGTAGCCCGCGATCATAATTTTCACGAGTAACGATTTTATAAACACAATCTTCGGTAAAAAATGATGTCCAACGCTCAATCTCCTCATCAACGGCATTGGCATACTCGTAATAAAAAACTTCAAGTTCTTCACGAGATATTTTTTGGTCTAAATTTATGTAGTCCGTTGGCATAACTACACTCCCATCACATTTCGATAGTAGGTATAAAAGGCACGAATAGCCGACTCTGTTAGCATATGATCTGCATCCTCACAACCATTACCTCCCATTTTCAGGATGGCGGCTTCTCGATTGTAAGGATTAATTCCATTTTGTAAGCACTGCAAAATTTCACTATCATCAGCTGAGACATAACCTGCTGGGCCCATTAAATTTGCCTGTCGCAAACGCTGTGCCTTAATTTCAGGAGTGTCATCAGCATAGCCAAAGAAAGTCCAGACTAGTTCCGAGCGATCAGGACTACAAGGTACAATTTGACGGGTTGCCAGAGTATTAACCTGCTGTTGCACAATCAAATTAGGATAGAGAGTTTGCATCACACAAGTTTCATAACCTGGAAATTCATCAGTAGCTTCCAGCAATTGTGGCCCTTGTAACTTCATACTGTTAACAAATGAAGTTGTCTCTGTCTTTACTTCTTTCGATACCTGTTCTCCTTTACACGAAATCAAACAGGCATGACGACCTGTTTCATCTATGCGGACTTCGGACTTTTGATCCGCACGCCAGAGTCCAAATGTAACCAAAAAAGCATGGAGTATTGTGGCATGATAGGGGTCTTTGGTATTCTCGAAAATGAGTTTCCAATTGCTATTAATCACTTGCCGAAAATAGCCCAATACATATAACTCTCTGCCATCAAAGACACGATCAAAATAATTGAGCATCGTTGAACCTAAATATTCTTCAAAGGTCTCCATGTTTGGCTCAAATGACGCAAAAAAGACACCATGCCGCTCCGTAACATTCAATCTATGCAACCCATAGCTTTTAGGGTCAAAATCATCTGCCATACCACCCTGACCATTCACTCCTTTCTGAAACGGAATTCCTCGTAGATTTCCTTGAGTATCGAAGTTCCATTGGTGGTATGGACACTGAAACGATGTAGCATTGCCAAAATTATGCAAGCATAGTTGCGTTCCATGATGAGTACACTGATTGACAAAAGCATTCACAGTACCATCTTTAGCGCGGACAAGGATAATTGGTATACTTCCTACCGTAGTGCGCTTAAAGTCTCCAAACTTTGGAATCTCCGCATCAAGTCCGACATAATTCCAACTTCGTCCCCCAAATATGTGAATTTGCTCTTGTTTGTAAATTTCTGGGTCGGTATAGAACCGATAGGGGATCTCGGTACAAATAGTTTTATTAGAAACTTTTTTGTCAACAAAACTCGCGTCTGGAGGTGTTTTTTGCATACCTACTAAGCTCGATTTTATCCATTTTTACGAAATACAAACAGTAGCGCTTAAACTCTTATAGGGCATTACTTTGAGTTTTTGGACTTTATCGATAATCAGTGACATGGAAAAGATATTTGCCAAAAAACTAGGGTTTTTGCCAAATAAAGAAAGCCGCGTTCTTAATTTTGGATAAAGTCGAGCTAAGGGTAAGTTGGGAGATTCACATCAAGAAATGCTCTAAATTCCTCTTGTATGAAGCCAGTTAGTAGTTTTAGTTCGCAAATAAAATTAAGTTAACTAATTATTAGCTTTTTCTCGATTTCATTAGATTCAATAACTCATTAGTAAATAATACGGTGAGTCATATATCTTGATACATGTTAACCACATAAGTTTTAGATCGTCAAGCCCTATCGCTCCTTTATTTCTCATGCAAAAAAAATCTGAAAGCTTTGTTCAGATAGGGTTTTGCCTATTGAAATTTGTTTGGTGGTTTATGTAGTTATACATAGATACACATCTTTAGTTATACATAGAGGCATAAAGTTTGCCGCTAGCGATCGCTAATTGCATCCCCAGATATGACTTTCATCATTTAGCCCCAATTATTGTTTGCCCAAAGTTATAAAAGAGCGCTATGCCATTGAAGGAATTCTGACTAAGCTAATCGGTATTAAAATTACATCATCAGGGCGGGCTTTTCGGCCCACCCCACAAGATATTAAGAAAATTTTGATATGCAAATTAGATGTGTTTTAGCTTACTGCATCAGAAGCTCACACTCACCGCAAGCGGTAAGTGTGAGTAATTCACGCAATTCGAGTTACTTGCTGATTCACACGGGGACGACCAAAGCGTTCCCAAGCGCTCCCTCCTCGCAGAAATAGCTCTAAAAAGCGTAATGGTTCTCCTGAATCGCCTCTTGACCAACCGGAACTACCAGGAGCAAAGGCTAAAGTTCCTTCAGAAACTTTGAAGCTGCCATCAGAATACACTGCATCACTGACTACATCTCCAATGCGGATCACGATTTTGGTTTGAGGCTCCAAGTTAAGTGTATGGGCCCCAATAGTTGTTTTGATGTTGCCGTAGCCATCAATCCAGGCAATTCGATCTGGTGGAACATCTGGGATTTGCTCACTCTTAAAGCTATCTCCCAAAAGGCTAAAATCTTCATTCATAATGGCAGCCGCAGCCGGAGGAAACACATCCCGTGAGCGAAACTGCGAACCACCACGAGAAACGTTGACCGCTCGCAACTCCTTTGTATAGTCTTTGATAAAGGAGAGGGTGTAGCCTGCATTCACACCCACTACTTTTACACCATTAGATAATAGGGCATAAGTTAGTCCTTCACCTTCATTGTCTCTACGGGCTTCAGGATCATCCTGACGAGGGGCGCAGTTGTGATAAATTAGGCGATCGCTAGGGCCTGGGTTAAGTCCTAGTTGGGCAATCCAGAATCCCGTTGCCAAGGTACTGAATGCTGGAACCGAAAGCAAATGAATTTGGGCATGGGGAAAAGCCATCAGCAGACGTTGTGTGACTTCTGTAAATGCCGGATCTCCTGTACCGTAGTCTGCAATGACGCAGATAAACATTCTGCTCCTCCTTCCTTAGGTAGTAATTTGCAATCAATAGTTAGGCAATGGGTGATGTTCAAATATCTCAGTAAACCTGCCTCATCAGCAGTTTAGATGTGATCTCAACTATATGCAAGATTTCTACTACTGGAGTTTAGACTAAATAATAGGACTTACGCAAACTCTACGATTCTTGGCGTTCTTGGCGTTCTTGGCGGTTCGATAAATTAAGCTTTTTAGTACTTTTTGCGTAAGTCCTAAATAAGAAAAAACAGGGTGTCTGATTGAATACAGACCACTGTCAGCAAAAACGCCGGAGTAACCACCTACTTTCACCTGCAAATATGAAACGTTTCAGACTAGAAGAATT
>NZ_JAIVFR010000544.1 GCF_020829685.1 Nostoc sp. CHAB 5715
GTCCATTCACTTGCCATTCGCCAGTCATGCCGGGTTTAACATCTAAACGTTGCCACTCCGGTACTTCGTAGCGTTCCACTTCATCGGGTGTAGGTGGTCGAGTACCTACTAAACTCATCTCTCCTTTGAGGACGTTCCAAAATTGGGGTAATTCATCAAGACTAGTTCGCCGTAAAAAGCGCCCTATTTTGGTAATTCTGGGGTCATTTTCATTCTTGAAAAAAGCACCTTGCACTTGATTTTTAACTTGGGATTTCTTTGCTTCCGCATCCACACACATAGAGCGGAATTTCCAAATCTTAAACCGTTTCCCCATCCAACCACAACGAATTTGAATAAAGAAAATTGGCCCGGGATCATTAATTTGAATAGCGATCGCAATCGGAATAAATAAAATTCCTGTAATTAATAAACCGATCACTGACCCTACAATATCTAACAACCGTTTCATCCAGGATGCCACAGAAGGGTGAGTAGTGGGTAACTGCTCTACTTTCCGGGAAGTTGTCTTCCGATTATCTACTAAGTCTTCCTGTTTGATTAGCGGCCCATCATGTACAAGCTCTAAGGGAAAAACCTGATCCAATCCCGTGAGTTTTAGGACTGCCATTATTTGAGGTGTTACATTCCGCAGTGTTAATGTAATCCCTTGAGTTTGGGCGTATTTAAAATTACTAACCAGGGCACCTAAGCCACTACTATCCATAAAAATAGTTTGGTGAAAGTCAATGATGATTTGCTTAGGATGTGAATTGGGCTGGATTAAGCTTTGGCAGGTTTGCTTAAAGCCTAAAGCCTCCAGCACGCTCAACCGCTTAGGCACCTGCACTATAGCCGTGTCGTTTAAGGAATTAACTGGAAAATCGACCTCTGTCGGTTGGCTAGTCATGAAGCTCTGCACTTTCGTTGCCATGTATAATGTAATCTGCCAAATATTATTTTGTCCTAGAAAATTACTTAACCTAATATTGGAATCAGTAGTAATAAGGACTAATTGCCATTTACCGGGGCTGAGATTGGAGATCGCCAGCGACGATTCACAATAGAACAAGAAGCCAAAAAACATCCTTGTTGTTGTGCCGACACAGCGCGATCGCGTTGCTCTCATCAAATGATTGCTAAAACTACGGTTACACCTACTGCACGCCTGATTGAAATTTTTTCTGCCATTCAAGGGGAAGGACTGAATGTAGGGACACGTCAGATATTTATTCGTTTTGCTCTGTGTGATTTGCGCTGTCATTTTTGTGATAGCGCCCACACTTGGAATGCACCTTCTACTTGTCGGATAGAGCGATCGCCTGGATTGCGCGACTTTGAAATCCACTCTAACCCTGTCTCTCTACCCATATTGATTGAATGGGTTGAACGACAAAATGTACCTTCTCTACACGATAGCATTAGCTTAACTGGAGGCGAACCACTTCTTCATGCCCCATTTTTAACCCAGTTTCTACCGCAAGTACGAGCCATAATCGGTCTACCTATATACTTAGAAACTGGCGGACATCGCCCAGAACAACTGGCAATGATTCTCCCTTACTTAGACTCTGTAGGTATGGATTTCAAATTGCCCAGTGTTAGCGGCGAAAGTCATTGGCAAGAACATGCTAAATTTCTCCAATTATGTCATGAATCATATTTAAATGTTTTTGTCAAGATAATTGTGTCTCAAAACACAGATCCAGCCGAGTTGGAACGTTCAGCTTTGCTGGTGGCAGAGGTTAGTCCAGATATCTCGGTATTTTTACAACCTGTTACGCCTTTGCCAGTATCTGAACAATTCTCCCCAATAGCTGTGCTTGCCCCTACGGCTGATCAAGTTTTGATGTGGCAAGCTTTGATGAAGGGCTTTCTCAAGCACGTGCGTGTGATCCCTCAGACGCATAAAATGCTGAACCAACTGTAAAATTTGAGTTTGATAAAGATGTAGTCAAGAAAAAAGTAAGATTCTATGAAATCGTCATTGCTGCCGCTAATCAGGGAGGCAGCAGCCCCCTTAGTAGGCATTTCCACTCGGAGGCTGTTAACGAGGAAAACAGTGAGGAGTGAGGAATGAGGAGTTTGAAGTTCACTCAATTCATAACTCATAACTCCTGTACAGACGCGATTAATCGCGTCTCTTTTAAGTACAGACGCGATTAATCGCGTCTCTACAACCCGCCTTCATCTGGAGTTTTAGATTTAGCTTTTGCCTTATTGGCACTGCGTTTGAGGGCAGATAGTCTTGCTTCGTATTTCGACCGTTGGCGCTTACTAGGAGTATTGTCAATCAGGGTTTTTAAGGCGCTACCTAGACTCTTGTAGGCATTGGGGAGACTATAACCAAAACGAGTTGCCAAAGCGATCGCTTTCTCATCAGCATAGAGCAATTCTTTTAGTTGCTTTTCCCCATTATTCTTTTGGTACAGTCGCCAGCCTGACACGCCACACAGCGACAAAGCTAACACCAGAAGCAATCCATCTTGTACCCACAATTCGCCTACAGCACCACCTAAACCGATGGCTAGTGCTGCCATTTCCCAACCATCTTTAGGAATCGTGTCATTTTGAACGCGGGCAACTTCATGCCAGAATAGCAGATTACGCTGATCCATTGCGAGGGCATCCCATTTCACCAAGTCAATTTGAATTTCTACCTGGTCTTTACCAATTTCTTCGCAACGAACCAGGGGTGGATTGACCTCAGTTGTGCCTTCAACCGTGACCCAGCTCTGTAATTCTGGCGGTAGTAAGCCTTTCAACCGCCGTAGTTCACTCATTTCCGCTTTGGCAGAGGAGGTTGCATAGGATGTCATAATATCCAGCCCCAGAAAATTTCAGTATATAGTGAGGGTATCACTTTGGAGTATAGCTATTTAAGTGATGATCCGTCTCACTCGGCCTTAAAACTTCCTCGCTTTTTTCGCGCTTCCATTGCCTTTTCTAGCAAATCTAGCAATCCTGGGGCTTCTTCTTGGATACTGAGTAACAGTCTTTCACCAAGTTCTATATTTCCCGGATCAAAACCTGTTGCCATCACTTCTTTCAGGCGAGGTATTGCTATGCTATCCACAATCTGAATTAACCCACTCAGACAACGGTGAAATTGTTTTTCTGTGAGAATCGAGTCTTCTAGAGGAAACTCAATAATGGCACGGATTTCGCCATCAGATGGGTCATACTCCCATTGCAACATTTTGGTTTCCCAGGAAATGGCAAGCATTGTTTGTAGGATAACTCCCTTGTGAGGATGGTCTTGGATTCCTGTCAAGACTTGAGGGGCAAATACTCGGAAAAATTTTCCCTCTTCATCCAGCTGAACAACTATTAGAAAATCTTCTAAGTTATCAGCCTCCACACCTGTTATAATCCGGTCTTCTTCATCATCAAAACGGTAGTCCCAACCAAGGTCGTCTAAATAGTTGGCAATCTGTTTGAGGTTAGCTCCCATAAAAGCCTCATAAGGAACGTGGAGCAGTTGTTACCAGACCTAGTTTAACCTGCTAGGGGTATTTGTTAGGTTGGTGTAGATACTTCAGAGGCTGGTAGAGTTTTATATTACGAGCAACAAATTGTTTTCAATGAATGATTGTAGTCAGCAATACATTTTTTATTATCTAATCAGTTATGAAGTTTATGCGTAAATCAGCTTTAATTCTAGCGATCGCACCCCTAGTCTTTGCGATCGCAGCTTGTGGTGGAGATTCAGGACAAACAGCAAGTACACCCGGCACTCCAGGCAGTAATCCAGCAGTACCAGCAACTCAAAATCGTTGGAATAATATTAAAAGCCGTGGTCAGGTAATTTGCGGTGTCAGTGGTGAAGTACCAGGGTTTAGCTTTGTGGGAACTGATGGTAAATATAGCGGCATTGATGTGGATGTCTGTCGTGCGATCGCCGCAGCTTTATTTGATAACCCAGAAGCAGTAGAATTTCGCAATCTCAATTCTAAAGAGCGGTTTACAGCTTTGCAAACTGGTGAAGTAGATGTTCTCAGCCGCAATACTACCTGGACACTTAGCCGCGATACCTCTGTAGGTTTAGAATTTGCACCTGTGGTCTTTTACGACGGACAAGCCATAATGGTTCGCAAAAATAGCAACATTAAGACTCTGGCAGACCTGAAGGATAAAGCAATCTGCGTTCAAACTGGAACTACTACCGAACAGAACTTAGCAGACCAAATGCGGAAAAGGGGCATCACTTACAAACCCGTTGTCTTTGAAGACGTTAACGTTACCTTTGCTACTTATGCCGAAGGTCGTTGCGACGGCATTACGGCCGACCGTTCAGCATTAGTTTCGCGGGGTACAATTTTACCAAAACCAGAAGATAACGTGATTCTCAATGAAGTGATATCTTCAGAACCCCTTGCACCAGCAGTTGCCAAAGGGGATGCTAAATTTGGTGATGCTGTTAAATGGGTAGTTTATTCCCTGGTAAAAGCCGAAGAGTTGGGCATTACTTCCCAGAATTTGGGTCAGTTTGCTGCTAGTAACGACCCAGATGTTAAGCGCTTTTTAGGAACCGAAGGCAACCTTGGCGAAGGACTCGGCTTAACAAACGACTTCGCAGCCAGAATAATTAAGCACGTTGGTAACTACGCCGAAATTTACGATCGCAACCTCGGCCCCAAGACAAAACTTAATCTAGCTCGCGGCCAAAATCAACTCTGGAGCAAAGGCGGACTGCTTTATTCTCCGCCGTTCCGGTAGAAGAGATGAGGGAGTGAGGGAGTGAGGGAGATGAGGGAGATGAGGGAGTGTGGGGAGTGTGGGGAGTGAGGGACAAGAATTAATGCCCAATGCCCAATGCCCAATGCCCAATGCCCAATGCCCAATGCCCAATGACTAATAACTAATGACAAATGACAAATGACAAATGACTAATTCTATATGGCGTGATGTCCGCTTTTGGAAGATTGTAGGGCAATTAGTTGCCGTATTTTTAGCAGCAGTTGTAGTAGTAATACTGTGGGGGAATCTCAAGCGCAATTTGCAGCAATTGGGTATCCCGTTTGGATTTGATTTTCTTAAGCAACAAGCATCTTTTGATATTGGCGAGACGCTGATTACCTACAAACCCACTGACACCTACAGTCATGCTTTGTGGGTGGGGTTAATTAACTCCTTGCGGGTGGCGATCGCAGGGATTTTTCTGACAACCATTGTAGGGGTAAGTGCTGGGATTGCCCGACTTTCTGACAAC
>NZ_JAIVFR010000545.1 GCF_020829685.1 Nostoc sp. CHAB 5715
CACTAAAGTAAAAGTCTGATCGCAAAGCAGATAGATAGAAATTAAAGCAATATTGCTATACTGCGACGGAAAAAGTTTAAGTTAAGGCTGAAGCACTCCCAATTTACTAGGAAATTATACTGCCACCACCAACAGTTCCAGCAGTAACTTTACCAGCTACGATACCAAAAGCCGGATTCGATGTGATTGCAGAAACTGCGATACCAACTACAATACCAGAAACAATACTAGCTCCGGCACTTACTGCAAAATCAGCAGCATATTCTTTCCAACTTTTTGCCATTTTAAACTCCTTACAAGGCTTTAGTATATTTTGTATTTATCCTAATTATAAATATTATTATCTGCTTCAATTATTATTTCTTCAGTATAATTACTTTAAAAAACTTAAATATTTTGTAAACCTTCACTCTGGTAATCCAAATTTTTCCGCACTTCTTGTACAGAAATAACATTACTAGCTTTGCTATCCGCTAGTCCAGCTTCAACAGTTTGCCGAACATAAATTTGGTACATCAAATCATCCCATGTGGAATTTTCTGGCAACTTGTCAATCAATTTGCGGGCTTCTTCTTTAATATTTAGATTTTTCATCAGTAGTTAACCAAATACTGCTTGTGCATCTATTTGGATATATTGTAGATGCAAAACAGGTGTGGCATTTGATAACAACATTCATTCAACGGAGAGGGGGAGATTCGAACTCCCGGAGGTTTTAGCCTCATCCGATTTCAAGTCGGACGCAATCGACCACTCTGCCACCTCTCCAATAAATCTGTCAAACTTGTGCTTAACTTACTTTCAGAAGCTATTCAAGCGCTTTTATTGGTTAGCACCAAAGCTGACAGATAATACTATATCCTATCATCTACGCAGATTGCACTACTGGATGCGAATGTCTAGGACACAATAGGCGATCGCTCGTACAAAATTTCCTCTGAAGCCACCTGAAAGTCATTACCCACCCAAACTAGGGAAACTTGCGAAACCACACCCGCCTCTAGAGAGACAATGGAAAAATTACGCAACTTCTCGCCATCATTTTCCACAATCCTGGGGACACTAGCCGCATTCAAGTAAATTGTCCCCTCTGGACTTCTAAAGACGGGCTTGCGCTGCACCTTCTTGGTATGGCGTAAATCTCGGTGCATGTGACCAAATGTCACCAGAGGAATGGTTTTACCAGCAGTCAAGGCTTGAGAAATCGCCTCGCCCAAATCTGGATCGCCAAAGTCGCCGCCAATTGGGTGCCAGTCTTTGCCACAGGGGTCTTCGGGGCGATCGCCTAACCCACTAGGCCCATTGTGACCCAAAAATATAATTGTCTTATAAGCGGCGCTTTTAACAGCTTTCACGATGCGATCGGCGGATTCTTCCAAACTCGTCACACCGTAACGTTCTTTACAGATTTCCGCGAATTTCCACTCTGGGCCACCCCAGGTAAAGGGACGACCCCCCACTACAGTTAAATTCCAAGCGGGAAAATCCAACTTACCGTAACCAACATGGGACGGGCCTAATAAATCGAGTTGTTCCTGTACCCAGTCTTCCTTAGAGCGGTCATAAGGAGCCTTTTTACGTCCCCATTCGGTGGCGGTGTACCAGGCATCGTGGTTGCCCATCACGGCTGCTTTGGGAATATCGAGAGATGTGATCGCTCTGACCACTTCCACCGATTCATTGCCAAAATCCCCGACAAACAGCACTAAGTCAACACCCAAATGCTTGAGTGCAACGCCATCTTCCACTTCCCATTGGTCGTGAATATCTCCAACTACAGCAATTTTGAGGTTTATCGATTGAGTTTTCTGACTGGTCATGCCACTTTCCTTGCCGTCTATCTCCAGGATATGAAACTCAGCCCGATTTGGACACAACCCCAAAATATCAACCGTCCACTATTTTTGGTAAAAACTACTATAATTGATTCCACAGGACATAAATTTGCAACATAAAGCACCCCTAAACTGTGTTTACCACTGCACTAGCTCAACGAGAAAAAACCCAACTGGGTGAATTACCACTAGATTTGTTTGCCGCGATTCAGAGTCTCAAAAAAGAACTCAACGCCGTTATCCTGGCGCATTATTATCAAGAGCCAGATATTCAGGATATTGCCGACTTTATTGGGGATTCATTACAACTAGCAAAAGCCGCAGAAAAAACCAATGCGGATGCGATCGTCTTTGCTGGTGTTCACTTCATGGCAGAAACAGCAAAGATACTTAATCCCGATAAATTAGTACTTTTACCAGATTTGAATGCTGGTTGTTCTTTAGCCGACAGTTGTCCAGCAGAGGAGTTTGCAGCTTTTAAAGCAGCGCATCCAGATCATTTGGTGGTGTCTTACATCAACTGCTCTGCTGATATCAAGGCGATGAGCGATATTATTTGTACTAGTTCCAACGCTGTGAAAATTGTGCAGCAGATACCAAAGGAACAGCCGATTATTTTTGCCCCAGATCGGAACTTGGGGCGGTATGTGATGGAACAGACTGAAAGAGATTTGGTGCTATGGCAAGGTAGCTGTGTTGTCCATGAAACCTTCTCGGAAAAGAAAATTGTCCAGTTAAAAATTGCCCATCCCGAAGCAGAGGCGATCGCACATCCAGAATGTGAAAGTAGTGTATTGCGCCACGCCAGCTTTATTGGCTCTACAGCCGCTTTACTTAAGTATTGTCAAAACAGCCCCACCAAGGAATTTATCGTTGCTACGGAGCCGGGAATCATTCATCAAATGCAAAAACTAGCTCCTGACAAGCATTTTATTCCTGCCCCGCCGATGAATAATTGCGCTTGTAACGAATGTCCCTTTATGCGATTAAACACCCTAGAAAAGCTTTACTGGGCGATGAAAAATCGCACTCCCAAAATTACCATGTCAGAGAATATTCGCCTTGCTGCACTGCGACCAATGCAACGAATGCTGGAGATGAGTGTGTAACTAGTATTTTTTATACTGGTGTTAGAGACGCAGTTTTCTTGCGATCTCTACTCACAAGTTATTTTTTCTGATAACTTGCAATTTATAAAACATGGTGCTAAGATTTTAAATCGTGAGACAAATCGGGTCGGTGTCCGAGTGGTTAATGGAGACGGACTGTAAATCCGTTGGCTAGCGCCTACGCTGGTTCAAATCCAGCCCGGCCCACCACTTACGAAGTTATAAGTTATAATGACTGGGTAAAGAGCAAAGCTCCCAGCATTGTAACTTACAACTGAAAAAGCAAAGTTATATTTTGCCCGTGTGGCTCAGTGGTAGAGCACACCCTTGGTAAGGGTGAGGTCACGAGTTCAATCCTCGTCACGGGCTTTTTACTATTAATGAAATAATCGACGTAAAGTTAAGGGTTTCAGGCTTTTGAAGGAATCTGTATGTTGAAAAGCTAACTTTCTTACTTGCATTTTTGACTATTCTGACTATGATTTTGACTATGATTTGGCTATGAGCTTGTTTTTTGACTATGATTTGACTATGATTTTATAGAGCAAATTATTTTAATAGTCAAAATTAATGGACAGAACACAAAAAGCGTCTAAAGGAACAGTAAGTGTTGAATCATTTCAAAGTCGATTACGTCTGAGATTGCCAAGACAACTTTACGAAGGTACACAAAAATATTTGACTCTGAATTTAGCTGATACGCCAGAAAATTGTCAGCTAGCAGAACAGAAAGCATATCAGATAGAGTTAGACATTGCATCTGGTAGCTTTGATGAAACCCTAGCTAAGTACAAGCCACAGAGACATTTATCTATAGTTACTCCTGGCGAACAGTAGAAGGTATTAACAATTTCAGACCTATGGGATAGGTACATTGATTACAAGCGCCCATCTCTAAAACCTAGAACATTGGATAAACTGGCTGTACTAGAAAAACATATTAAACGCTGTCCATATCAAGATTTGGATGAGGGTATCAAAATCAGACTTGCATTGTTGCAACAAACAACTACCTCACAAGCCAAAGATGTACTCATGTATCTTTCCGCAGCTTGTAAATGGGGAATGAAACATGGTTTAGTAACTTTTAATCCTTTTGAAGGGATGTACAATGAGCTTCCCAAGCATAAGTGGCAGGATAATTCACAGCCTAACGCCTTCAGTGAAGAAGAGAAAGAAAAAATAATTCAGGCTTTTAAAAATCACAAACCATCTAAAGGTATCGGCTACAGTTATTACTCACCATTTGTGGAGTTTTTGTTTTTAACAGGATGCCGACCATCAGAAGCTATCGGTCTACAATGGAAGCATATTACACGTGATTGTTCTCAAATTACCTTTGAAGGCGCATTAGTTCAGGTGGGAAATGGTGAAAGGGTAAGGGTTAATAGCTCTAAGAATAATAAAAAGCGTGTTTTTAACTGTAACCAACAACTACAAGAATTAATTTTAAAAATCAAACCAGAACATCTTGAGCCGGAATCTTTAATATTTCCATCACCAGAAGGAGTATCAATACATTACAGAAACTTCTCACGTCGAGCTTGGGATAAAATTGTAGATCCATTAGTAGAACGTCAAACTACACCATATTCGTGTCGTGATACTTTCATATCTGAGCAAATTGCAAAAGGTGTTCCTACTGCTGTAGTTGCAAAATGGTGTGATAATTCGGTGGATGTTATAGAACAAAAGTACCTTGATGGTAAACTTTTAGACCAGCTTAAACCGCTTTAGTCTATTCAGTGTTCATAGTTCTTCTTTAGATGGCCTTTCAACTTTTCTTGTATGAATTCTAGAGTCTGGGTTAACCTTTCTGGTTGTTAAATCAACGCCAAACTCCTTGTAGGTTCGCTTAGACGCTACTTCAGTTAAATCTATAAAATCTTCTCACCAGTAAAACGGTGTAGCTGAATTAGGTATCTGGGTAGTTATGTAGCAACCATTAAAGTTAATTGATGGATAAACTACTTTATCTATATCAGGCAGATAAACAGCATAAAAGTCAAAGTCATTTAGTTTATACTTCTTCTGATAAGTACCATTTTTATCTACCCAAATAGTTTTATTGACTACTCTATTATCCCCCGCATATTTAGCTTGTATTTTGTAACCCACATTCCGCAGATATTAAAGCGGATTTAATAATTATAAAATTGAAGAGACTCAAGCCTGAAATGATTGTCTAGCAATTATTTCAGGCTTTTTTCCTATAAAATAATAAGCGGCAAGTAGAGAGA
>NZ_JAIVFR010000546.1 GCF_020829685.1 Nostoc sp. CHAB 5715
TATCCCTTGGTGTTATCAAGAACTTTTCCGTATAACATCCTGATTTAGAGTATTAAACGGAATTTTTCTGTATAACACCGATGGAACAACGCCCAAAGAAACTGCTTGAACAAGTACAAGATGTTATTCGGCTTAAACACTATTCTTACCAAACAGAGAAGACTTACATTTACTGGATTCGACGCTATATCCTTTTTCATAATAAACGCCATCCTTCATACATGGGAAGTACCGAAATAGAAACGTTTTTAACGCATCTTGCGGTTCATGAAAATGTGGCTGCATCAACGCCAAATCAAGCACTTCATGCTGTTCTAAGGAAACGATCGCCTTCTGATTTTAATGAAGGCGATCGCATCCACAATCACAGCCTTGAGTGCGATGGCGTAACGCAAGAGCGTAGCTGATCGTACTTTTAATCAGTCATGTTAAGGATTATAAGTTCTTCTGAAACAATGTAGCGTACAGCAGGCTAACGATGCTGTTGAGCCAGGGCGAACGCATCTAAATATTGACGAAGTGGTAAGAAGAGGAAGTAGTATAGTAGTACAGATAAACTAGATAAGACATGAAGGGCGATCGCGGGCGCTCGTGAGGAAAGAAATCGGACTCTTGATGGTAAAGTAATTGTCAAAGGTGAAGGTAGGAGTAAAAAATAAACAATTTCTAGCTGCAATGGATAATCAATATTTAGCTAGATTACTTTCTTTGGCTTAAATATGATTTTACAAAGCATTGAATTAGGCTGTAACTACTTTTATATTTGGGATTGCAGTCCTCTAATTAATGTTGCCCATTTACTGCTAATTGTTGATTTAAGATTACATCCTCACGGCAAACTATAAGTTTTTAATATCAGAGTTTTTACTTTGATTTACGCTCACTATTTATCTAAGTTAACTGGCTTTATTTTAGATATTTGAATTTCCTTTCCGATTTTTATTAGCAATTAAGATGCGTTCGCCCTGCCGCAGTGATGGACTCACTGCAACGCAGTGGCTTCAAAATCTAAAATGGTGTTATTCTTTTTCTAAAAGAAACTTGTCTTTAGGAAATCATAACTTTTTTTAGTAAAATTTTTTGAAATTATTAAGTTGTTTTGACTTTAGTTACTTTTTTTTAGTCAAAGCCTTGAAAGTTTTGACATAACCTAAAATTATATTATATTTATATTTAAATCTGAAATCTCTAAAATGTCATGGTGAATAATATTCTTAACGAAAACACGGAAAGTAATGGTCAAGCTATCGAAGATGGGGAAGATAATAGTAAACTTAGCAAACCAAGTAGTAAATTTAAAATAAAAGTTAAGAAGTTGAATGCTAAGGGAGAAGGATTCAATATTGATGATGTTATTGATGCTATTAAAACAGCAATAGTTGAAGTTGTCGAGCTAGAAATTACCACTTGGGTTCCAGACTCCTCTACTCAGTTAGAACAACCGCAAGGTCAACAAATTGCTCAACCAGGTAATCGAATGTACACCGTAATTAATCTAATTGATGGTGATATAAATAATGAAGTTGGTAGTCAATTTGTTGGGAGTGGCCCATATACAGAACTTCGAGAATTTCATCTAAGTCAAATCAAAGAAAGTCGGGAGATTATGCAAAAAAATATAGAAAGTTTGCAGAAGTTGTATGGATTTTTTATAGAAATTATTAAATCTCGTAAAACTTCACAACAATCGCCATCCCGTCTATAGTAGTTGATATTTATTAATAGTCACCCTAAAATACCTACCAGGGCTATTTCATTCTCATCTAGCCCGCCTCAGAATTTATTCTGAGGCTAATAGCACTCATTCGTCTAAAGACGACTAAGAAAGGCTTTTAGTCCACTAAAGTGGACTTAAGCTATGAGCCGCGGAACTTTAGTTCTGGGCGGTTTATGTTTAGAACGAAATAGCCCTGCAATACCTACAGGGAATGAACTTGTCCAAACCTGTAGGTAAATTTGCTTTAGAGAAATTAAGGAAGTTGTTACTATGTCTAATAAAATTCAAGAACAAGCCAAAGATTTGCTAGAGAAACTAGTCTCATCTGTACATGGATTAGTCGATGATATTACAGCTTTAGAAATAAATACGATGGTTGTGGAGCAAATTACTGGCGCAAAGTTTAATGCTTGGCAAGCGTATGAAGAGATTTATTCCATAAATGACAAAGACTACTTTAATGTCAAAGGAATTCCAAATCCAGACGATTTACCAGAACCAGAAAAAACTCAAGCTCAAGAGCTACGCGAACGCTATACAAGTCTATTTTTACAACTTGAAAGAGAATATTTTTACATTCTCCTTGAACAAAGTAATAATACTAGTGAGCCAGACCCTAGGATCATACAATATCAGCAACGTCTTAAATATCAGGTGGAACATAAAGCAAATATTGTTCCAACTGATGAGGAATACATAAAATTAGCTCGACCAATATTGCCTGCTCCAACTCCTGTTGCAGATGAAGAAGATAATAATCAAAAAAATTTGCGACAAAGGTGGCAAGAGATTGAAGAACTTTTGAATAATGATAAATTTATTCGTACTCTGCGGAAAATGTCTGAACTTAAAGCTGCACTTAATAGTGGTGAGATTACCAGTGTAGATATTGATATTATTTATGCTCAAACTGTTATGCAGTTAGATGGAGATATTATCAGCCGTTACCATAAAAAGGTATTTGAATTACCTGAGGGAGATAGAGATTTAATCCTAAAAATACATAATGAAGGGATAGTTGCTGGAGAAAAACAGTGGCGTGGAACACTAGATTTTCTGATTAATATTGTACAAAATATTGCAAAATTATCCCGATAATGAACGCTTATAAAACACACACAGATTCTCAAGCTGATGTTCAACTATCTTTCTTTCTGCAAATTCCTCAAGGCACTCCTATTGAACTTGAAATTAAGATTGAGCCAGCACAGTATACTTTTTATCTAAATTATGCAGTTTTAAAACAAATTGAGCAAGCACGAAAAATAGGTTGCTCTCTCTATATTCCACCAAAATTACTAGCTTATCTTTGGTACTATAACTGCTTTAGCGATAATATTTGCTTTAGTAATAATACTGTACAATACAATAAATTAGTAATTAATAAAAAAAAGTTTCAAATTTTTGATAATACTTTTATCGTAAATTTTATTAGATTATTGTGGAGTAAAGCATTACAAAATAAATCAATATTACAGTATGGGCTTACTTTTAATTCTTATTATAAAAAAGATACATCAGCTTTAGATTTTTGGGAAGAAAAAGATATTGTTTTACAAAGCAACGTCTTATTTTATGGCGACATAATTCACAAAATCAGGAGTGATTTTATCCAAAATCCTGAGTGTTTAAATATTGTTTATGTGCATTATTGGCTTATTGAACAAATACTAAGCCGTCTTCGGGCGAAATTAAATCTATTAGCTTGGGAACTAGCTTCGCTGTTTCCTGCTGGTTTTGTAGCTTACAATCTCTATCTAGCAAATTGGATGCTATTAATATTTGCTTGGTTAGGATTAACTATATTATTTGCTATTACCCGTTATGTAGTTGTTAATCAACTTCAAAGGAGTACTTCTATCAACTCTAAATTTATAAATGGGTTGATATGGACGCTGATTTGTCTCATCCCTAGTGTTGTTGCTGGTGCTACTAGTAGCTTTAGTAAAGTTAATGCCTTACTATTACCGCTTTTGTCCCTTATGACTCCAAAACTTGCAGAGTACATTTTAAGTTTTATCGGGCCGCGAGTTGGGAAATTTATCATACGTAGGTTCCTCTCATTATGAGTATTCATAATTCTTTATATAATAACTGCCAACATTGCCCAGCGATCGCCCAATCTTCTTGAGTATGAATAACTAATACCCTTACTGCTGAATCGGGTGTGGCAATATCCTCATCAACAGGCTGCTGTTGATTTTTTTCAAGGTCTATTTTTAATCCCAAAAAACCAAAGGCTTCACAGGCGGCTTGGCGAATATCCGGGGAATGTTCACCTACGCCTGCTGTGAACACTAAGGCATCTAATCCAGCCAAACTGGTAATCATTGCACCGATACCAGAACGTAGGCGATGTACGTAGATATCCCACGCCAATTGAGCGCGGGAATTACCTTGAGCGATGGCTTCTCTCACCTCACGCATATCGCTAGATACACCCGAAATTCCCTTTAACCCAGAAGCTTTATTTAATATATGATCCAGCTTTTCGACGGAGTAATTGCAGTAACGCAACAGATAAATCAGAATTCCTGGATCAACTGAACCAGAACGACTACCCATCATTAATCCTTCTAAGGGCGTGAATCCCATTGTGGTATCAATGCTGCGACCGTTTTTAATCGCCGTCAAAGAGCAGCCATTACCAAGATGACAGGTAATTAACCGCTCAGGGGGAACATCTCGGTCGAGAATTTGGGCAGCACGTTGAGAACAGTATTGGTGACTGATACCATGAAACCCGTAGCGACGGATTCCTTGCTCTACCCACTCATAAGGGCCGGGATAGATTGCTGCTGCATCGGGTACAGTAGCATGAAATCCGGTATCAAATACTGCTATCTGGGTGACATCTTTTAAAATTTTTTCAATTGCTTCTATACCTGACAAAGCGGCTGGATTATGTGCTGGAGCTAGGTTAGATAGACGAGCGATCGCCTTTTTAACATCCTCCGTAATTACCACACTATCTCGATAATCCTCTCCACCATGTACTATCCGATGCCCCACCACATCGATTTCTGACAACTGATCAATTACCTTGGTAGCACCATCACTAAGTGTATGAAGTATATAAGTGAGGTGTGCCTGTGGGGAATCACCAGAAATTGATTCTTGCAGCGTTGCACCCGTAGCAGTTTTCACCTCAATTTCTGCCACACCCCGATCTTGAGTCCAGTTGATTTTACCTTCCCAAAGGGGTTGGGGTGCTTGGGTGGGGAGAGCCTCATCTGCAATCTCATATAGACAACTCTTTTGGCTGCTCGAACCGGCATTTAGCACCAATATCTTCATATGACAACATAAAAACATGACCTGCTTTGATCATGTCATTAAGTACAGCATTTCATTAATTCGTAGCAAATTAAATTTGGCAATACCCTGCAATGCCAATGTGTCGGCTTACAATGCCAATGTGTCGGCTTACAATGCCAATGCATCGCCTAACAATGCCAATGCATC
>NZ_JAIVFR010000547.1 GCF_020829685.1 Nostoc sp. CHAB 5715
TCTCTCTACTTGCCGCTTATTATTTTATAGGAAAAAAGCCTGAAATAATTGCTAGACAATCATTTCAGGCTTGAGTCTCTTCAATTTTATAATTATTAAATCCGCTTTAATATCTGCGGAATGTGGGATCTAAGACATTGTTTGTCGTTTTACACTCAGCTTTCAGGGTGATGCCTACGACATTTAATTAATAATACAAACATATTACTTTAGCTGTAAAGGTGTCATAAATTAAGCACTAGTACAGCACGGCGTAAATAAACCACCCCTGACGCTCGAAGACTCGCTAACGCTGCGCTAACGGGTTCGGCAGTTCCTCATGGGGGGAACCCCCAAGACCGGACTGCCTCACCATTCCAAATCAACAAAACTCTTACGTTGTATTCATTTTGACTTTTGAATTTTGACTTTTGCCTTGCGGTACTAGGGGTAACAAATTAGTTATTCTGTTGATATTCAGACAAAATTACTCATGATTAATTGCTGATGTCATCCTTAATTGATTCTGTTAATCCCTGGTTGGTGGCGGTAGGATTAAACACAATTCTATTGGGTTTAGCTTGGATTGCTCCGAAAAAGCTGCTTACCCCTGCTGGATTATTGCACGCCTGGTTTCTGGCTATCCTAATTTGGGTAACTCTAGGCTGGCAAGGATATGCAGTAGTAATGTTCTATTTTCTCGTTGGTTCTGGCGTTACCCGCATCGGGATGGCGCAGAAGGAGGCTGAAGGAATTGCCGAAAAGCGTTCTGGGGCAAGAGGCCCAGAAAATGTTTGGGGTTCGGCTTTGACTGGGGCGCTGTGTGCTTTGGGAGTAGGGATAATAAATTCGGGATTTATTGTACCTAGTTCCCAATACTTCGGCAACGCTCAGTACAAGTTTTTAGTCCCCAATACTTCGGCAACGCTCAGTACAAGTCTCCAATCCCTATTATTGTTAGCCTATGTAGCGAGTTTCAGTACCAAGCTGGCTGATACCACTGCTAGTGAAGTCGGTAAAGCCTATGGTAAAAGCACCTTTCTAATTACCACACTCCAACCAGTGCCTCGCGGTACAGAAGGGGCGGTAAGCTTGGAGGGAACTTTAGCTGGGATTGTGGCTTCTGTAGCGATCGCATTTGTTGGTTGGGGAGTTGGTTTAATTGATCTATTAGGAGTAGCTTGGTGTGTACTCGCAGCATTTATTGCTACGAACTTAGAAAGTGTGATTGGGGCAACATTGCAATCTAAGTATACTTGGCTGACCAATGAAGTCGTAAATATTTTTAATACATTAATCGGTGCGATCGCGGCTGTGCTACTTGCCTGGACATGGATAAGTATAATTAAGTAGACAGGTGAGAATAAAGGATTACTTATTAAGGTTCCCACCTCAGTTGCTACAACTTTGATCATAATAAGCAACTGGCAAGAAACAATTCTTAATATGTTTTACTTTATTTTCGCCTATCTAAACTAATCATCATTCATTTTTCCAGAACGATTAGCTTGTAGTGAGTTAGCGCGGTCTTCTCACATTGGGAGAGGCTAGCGCGTGTCAGCCAAAGGGTGAGCGGCTCCAGCCCTGCTTTTATGCAACTTAAATGCTCATTAGCTGATCTACCTGATTAGTTCTCTGAATTTATAAAGATTTGGCTACACAACTGGTTTTGCCTTATAACTGATATTTTAAATCCTGTTCTGTCCCCGCTAGACCGTAAAAGTAATTATGGGAAATTATTTTATTTACTAGGTATATAATTTTTTGACCATTTAGATGTGATTAGTTCATAAAATCTTTATCATATTTAATTATCAATGACCAAATGATTTTTATATGATTTAATTTAAAAGTCTTATAAGTGCTTAATCATTTTCACATAGTTAATTCATGGAATCTTTATCATTTTTGGCAATCAATGACAAAATAATTTCTATTGAGGAAGCAGTAAAGTACCTGCAAGCCTCTGGAAAATTGGGACAGTTCATTGGGGATATTCTCCGCCAGTACGTAATTGAGGAAGAAATCCGAACACGAGACGATATTGAGATTGGTACAGCAATAACTGAACAGGCAATTATTGACTTTAGGCTGAAAAACCAACTGACTGACCCCCAAAGTTTTCAAGAATGGTTAAAAGCCAACAACACAGATTACGCTACCTTTCACACATCGGTGGCTTTTGGTTACAAGTTAGAAAAGCTAAAAGCTGTAGTGACGGAACCAAAAGTCCCAGAATATTTTATTGAACGCAAAATTTTTTTAGATCGAGTGGTACTTTCTCGGATCGTTGTTGATAATCGAGAATTGGCAGACGAACTACAAACTCAAATTGAAGAAGGAGGTAGTTTTGAGCAACTAGCTAAAGAGTATTCCCTTTCAGATGACCGAATTGTGAACGGCATGATGGGAATAGTCAGCCGAGGAAGTATGCCGGATATATTACGGGCAGCTATTGATGTGGCCAGTCCTGGACAATTGATAGGGCCAATAGAAATCGTTGGCAAAGACTCTCCCCAAGGAGAAGGACCTTATGGTTTGTTTCGAGTAGAACAATTTCTGCCAGCGTCTTTAGAAGATACTCAACTAAAGCAAGCACTACAAAATGAGTTGTTTGAGAAATGGCTAGCAGAGAAAATTCAAAAACTGACAGTCAAATTACAAGTGAGTTAAATATTCTGGATAATGAATCTTTACGATTAAAAGTGCTAGCTTCTTTGCCTTGGAATCAGCCACCGTTATGCTGGCTGACTCCCGAACAACAATCCCGATTGGAAAAGGAGTCCCAAACTCGTCAGTATCGTCTTGGAGAGAAAATCTGGTCAAACGATGTTGGCGGGTACCAATTCTTAATTGTGGCTGGGAAAGTCCGCTTACGAGAGGAAGGAGTTGGTAAACCAATAGCCGCCCTAGATGTGGGCGATTGGTTTGGTGACTTCCAAAAGCTGTCTGCGGATTTTAAAGCTGTAGCTGCTAGTAAAGAAGTAGTAATAGTGTGTTGGCATACAGCACTGTGGGCAGAATTTTCTAACCCACAAATTCAGGAATTCTGGCAAGTGTTACCAGTGGACATGGAGAGAGAGAAAGACACATTTTCCTTCTCTTCCACTCCTTCACTAGCGCCAGCTTCAGAGGGAACTTCCAGCCCCCATAGCCTCCAACCCCAAAGAGGACTTCCAGCCGCTAATCAGATCATCTCAAGTTATCCCTTTGTTGCCAGCTGGAACACTGCTGCTGCCTGTTTAACAATGGTGGCGCAACAGTTAGAAAATTCTGTGCAACTGGAATGGGTGCAGCGCCAACTCAGAGGACAACGCCCAAAACAGGTTATGGAAGCAGGAGAAAAGTTAGGGTTAGTGTTGCGGCGCTTACAAGTGAGTTGGGATGAATTGCGACAGTTGTCATTTCCAGCTTTACTACTGTGGAATTCTGATTCACCCCAAAGTCCATCCTGGGTGGTAGCTTATGGAGTTAAAGGCGATCGCTTAATTATCGCTAACCCTCTAAATCCCGATCGCATTTGTGAAAGCTTACCGCAGTCGATAGTTGAAGCATCTTGGGATGGGCAATTGTGGCAAGTAGAACTCATATCCCAGCAAGAAAAATTTAACCTCAGTTGGTTCACCCCAGCAGTTTGGAAGTATAAGGGATTGCTCACAGAAGTATTGTTAGCATCTTTTACCTTGCAGCTTTTGGGGTTAACAACACCACTAATTACGCAAGTCGTCATTGATAAAGTCATGGTGCAGGAGAGTTTGCCGACTCTCGATGTCATGGCGATCGCACTTTTGTTCGTAGCCATATTTGAGTCCATACTTGGCATTCTGCGCCTATTCATTTTTACCCATACAGCTCGTCGTCTGGATTTGAGTTTATCAGCACAGCTATTTCGTCATCTGATGCGTCTGCCTTTGGCTTACTTTGAATCGCGGCGCGTTGGAGACACAGTAGCACGAGTCCAGGAACTCGAACAAATACGTCAGTTTCTCACAGGTACAGCATTAACTGTGATTCTGGATAGCATCTTTGCTGTGGTGTACCTAGCATTGATGTTTTACTATAATATTCCACTCACCTTTGTAGCCTTAGCAGTACTGCCGCTATTTGCGACTTTAACCATAGTTGCAACACCAATTCTGCGTAACTGGCTCAACGAAACCTTTAACCGGAGTGCCGATAGTCAATCGTTTCTAGTCGAGACAATCACCGGAATTCACTCCGTTAAAGCCCATGCAGCAGAACCAGTAGCCCGCGATCGCTGGGAAGGCTTATTTGCTCGCTTCATTCGCACAGGTTTTAAAGCTTCTACCACCTCCAATATCAGCAGCAATCTGGGTGACTTTCTCACCAATTTGTCTACCCTGCTGATTCTCTGGTTTGGAGCCAAATTAGTCATCGAACAAAAGCTCACAGTCGGACAACTTGTTGCCTTTCAAATGCTGTCTGGTAGAGTCACAGGCCCACTTTTGCGCTTAGTACAGTTGTGGCAAACCCTCCAACAAGTGCTACTTTCTGTAGATCGCATTGGTGATATTCTCAACGTCTCCCCAGAAGCTGAACTGGGAACCGGTCTAGTTTTACCACCCCTGAAAGGACAAGTCACCTTTGAGCAAGTCTTTTTCCGCTACCGCCCAAACTTTGAAGCAATTCTGCGGGGAATCTCTTTCAATGCCGAACCAGGGCAATTTGTTGGCATTGTCGGACGTAGCGGTTCTGGGAAAAGTACCCTGTCTAAGCTATTGCAACGCCTCTATCAAATTGAATCAGGACGCATCCTTATTGATGGTTTTGATATAAAAAGTGCCGATTTAGCCTCACTGCGGCAACAAGTTAGTGTAGTTCTCCAAGAAGACTTTTTATTCAACGGTACTATTTTGGAAAATATCACTCTCGGTAGTCCCGACATTACCGCAGAGCAAGTAGTAGAGGCGGCAAGACTAGCAGTAGCCCACGACTTCATCAGTCAATTACCCTACGGTTACGAAACCAATGTTGGCGAACGCGGTACCGCTTTATCTGGTGGACAGAGACAACGTATTGCCCTCGCAAGGCTATTTCTTTCTCAAGCGCCGATTTTAGTTTTGGATGAAGCTACCAGCGCTTTGGATAGTGAAACAGAACAACAAGTACTGCAAAACCTGCAAAAAATTTCTGCTAATCGTACTGTGTTCCTAATTGCTCATCGCTTTGCTCCCCTCAAAC